>JAZQBH010000321.1:0-2062 GCA_045545655.1 Oscillospiraceae bacterium | reverse complement strand
GACATGGCTACGATCCGACTTGCTTTACGTGGGATTTCTCGTGTTTGTGCTTACGCTTTCGCTGTGGCGCACGAGGGTGCAGGATATTTCCGTTTCGGGCGACGTGTCGAAGGCTCAGGTTTATGAAATTCTTGAACAATGCGATATACGCACAGGCGAGCCGATTAAGGGACTTCGCTTGTCCGAGGCAGAGCACCGACTTATGCTCAGCGTGGAAAACTGCGCGTGGGTTGACGTGTCGTGCGAGGGCTACCGTGTGAATGTAACCGTGCAGAAAGGCGTGGAAAAGCCTGAGGTTGAGGGCACTTCTCCACGAAATCTTGTTGCAACACGTCCCGCAAGGATAGTTTCGCAGATTGTCCGTCACGGCGAGTCGGTTGTGGCTAACGGCAGTAGCGTAAACACAGGCGATATGCTGGTTTCGGGGCTTATGCCCGACGGCGGCGAACATCTGCTTACTGTTCGTGCAGACGCTAAAATTATCGGCGAATGGCAGGAAACAGTTGAGTTCTTCGTGCCGTACACCGAGGAAAAAAGCGTTGCAAACGGCGAGGAAAAGCAGTTCAGGTACCTTGTGTTTGAGGACGACGTTTACCCTCTTTTCTTCGGAAAAGCATTTGCAGAAAACTCGCTTTATTCTGAGGAAACAAGGGTAGTTCGTATTTTCGGGACGGAAACTCCCTTTAAAATCAAAACGGCAACCTACACCGCCTACACCTCTCAGACAATAACAAGAAGCCCCGAAAACGCTGTTTCGGAGCTTCAGAAATATCAGAATAACTATGAGGAGAACTTCTTCTCCGACTATGAGATAATCCACTGCGAGGAGAGATACTACCCTCAAGACGACGGTGTGTACCTTATCCTTGACTACACCATTCAGGGGGACATCACATCGCCCATTGAATTTGAAACGGACTATTCATCAGGCTCGCCATATCCCCCAACCGAGGAAACTCAACCCGATAACTGAGCAATTTTCGCCTGAATACGCTTGTATTCGGGCGAAATCAGTGTTGCGCCCTTCTGCTTTAAGTACACCTCGCCGTAAAGCCTGTTGAAAAACACCTGACTGCCGAAAAAACGCTCCATTCTGCGAACCTGTGCATAGGTATACACCGTTGACAGAAAGAGGATTTTTTCGTGTTCGGTTGAGTTCTGCTCAAGCTGACCCATCATCAGAAAATCGTAGATACTCATTAGCACCAGCTTTACGTCAGAGGGGTTGTAGCGTCCGTTGGTAATTTCATCGCAAAGTGCAAGAGCGTCCTCGATGTGCGCCGTGTCCTTCAGCCGCAGCCACACCGCTCTGTCGTAGACATACAGAGCACGGCACAGCCGCTCCTTAACGCTTGGGTCGCAATGACTGCGGATAACCACCAGCATTCCACGCCGCATAGCCTTGTCAGGCTCAGTGGGACAATTGCCCACCGCAAACCGTGAGGTTTCGTGGTCAAGCCGTGCCGCATCAGTATACGGAGCATACTCGATGTTCATACAATGCGCAAGAATTTCAGCCGCCGTCTGCCGAAGCGTAGGAAATTTGTTTGTAACCTTTTCAAAAAATCCCACCGTGTATGTGGGGGAAACATACCGTCCGCCCTTGGACAGAAACTTCTTTATCACGTTCAGTGCGTATTCAAGACCCATTCCCACGGTGTTCCAGTGTTCCTGTGAGCGGATTTTGTCGGTGCATTCGCTCAGATAATGCTCCCAGTTTTCGGTGTCACGCATACGCAGTATTCCCGAAACCATAAGTCCACAGCGGCTTTCAAAATCCTCGGGCAGCCAGTCAAGCGCTCTTGAAAACGCCTTGAATGCCTCCACGAAATCCCACTTGCCAAGAAGCTCTGCGCCTCTTTCACATTCCTCACGGCATTCGGTGTAGCCGTAGGTTTCCTCGGGGAGAAATTCTTCTTCCTCTTCTTCAATAAGCTCGGTAACGTCTTCGGGGAAAAGCATTTCCGCAGAAACAGACGCTTTAAGCCCCTCCAGCAGACCTTCTCTTGCCTCAGAATAGAGAATATGCGTTCCGCAGTAACAGCAAAAGCCGCTTTCAAGG
>JAZQBH010000320.1:0-5780 GCA_045545655.1 Oscillospiraceae bacterium | reverse complement strand
AAGTAGGTTCAAGCGGGTCCTGATTGGACATTTCTGCCACAAGCAGTTTAAGGAATGTTTCCTGATTTACGATGTCGCTCTTATCATCAGTGTACAGATCCTTGAACATCTCGTGGTTCTTGTTAATCTGGTCTATCGAGGACAAAGCACTGAACATATTGTCTGCCATCTGTTTTCCTCCTTTTCTCAGAATACCGGCTTTACATCGCCGCAATTATGTCCGCAAAGGAAACTTCATCGGGCTGTTCGTCGCCATTGTTTTCGTTTTCCTCACGGTAGTAGGGGTTTTTGCTGCTGCCTTCATACTCACGCTGCATTGTTTCCTGATGCGCTTCGTTTACTGTCTGCCAGCTCTGAAGCTGAACACCGTTGCTGCGCAAGCTGCTCTGCATAAGCTCGCCGTTCTGTTCAAGCAGTCGCTGTGTGCTTGCATTTTCAGCTACAATTGTAACTGAAACTGAGCCATCAGCCGCCTTGATAAGCTTTACGGTAATCTTACCCATTTCCTCGGGGTTAAGCACCATACTGTACTCAGTTGCTTCGTCGCTTGCTGTAACTGCCTGTTCCACAAGGTTTGTAACCTGCGCCACAATCTCGCTCGGACGAACTTCAACCATCACGCCGTCTTTACCAGCCAGCATAATCGGAGAATCTGCCATCAGCGGATTTGCTGCTCGTACAGCCGCAGAGTCATCGGCATTTGTCTTGGTATCAGATGTTTCAACCATATCAAACGCTTCTGTCTTTGCCTTGCCCGACTTTGCATTTCTGAGCATTTCAAGCTCTTCGCTGATTTCCTTTGTAACTGTTGTGCGGTTACCGAACGCTGAACCTTGCTCGCTGTTGCTGTGCTGTGCAAGCTCATTACGTTCCTCAGAAGGATTAACCTTTCTGACGATAACCTCGCCATTAGTATCAGTTTCAGCCTTTGCGGAGTCTGTCGTCTGCACGTTGTTCTGGAGCTTTACAGTTTCAGCAGTCTTTACTTCTGCTGTAACAGCCTCGCCTGCCACATCATCTGCCGCCTCATACGCCGCCTGTGTAAGAACTTCTGCGGGAATTTCCACATCGTTGTCGGTTACTTCAATCAGCTCAGCGGGGATTTCAAACGAAACCTTATCAGCTGAAACAGGCATTTTTTCTGCGTTTACCAACGCTTCAGCAACCTGCGGAAACTCGCTTCGTATTGCTTCTACAAGCGCCTTCTGGTCGTCCTCGCTGTCTGCAGAAAGAATTCCATCAATCAACAGCATAATCTGATCAATGAATGATGCGCTTTCCTGTGCTGCAAGCTGCATTCCGGTTTCAAGCGGAACTTCCTGTTCTTCCTCGTCTTCCTCAGGGATTTCGAGTTTCTTCACAACTGCAATCGCCATAAGCAGTTCAATTGTGATTTTTTCAGCGGGAACATCTTTGATGTCAACCTCGCCGCTTACAATTGCTTTTGCAAGCTTCATCACATCATCAGGAATTTCAATCAGATTATCCTCAGGAATTTCCTCTGACGTGTCAACCACAATGGCTTCCTTATCGGGTACTTCGCACACTCTGTCAAGCTCTGCCTTAACCTCTTTGCTGTCTGTGTAGCTTACCATCTGCTTGCTGTCTGCAAACTCTGTTGCTACGGAAGACTGCTCTGTCTGAGTTGGGTTTTCGTTCACCGTTCCCGATGAATTTACAGAGCCCACAGGCTTTTTCTCCGATTGACTGCGGTTATCCAGCAATCTGGAAAAATCGTTGTCCTGCTTAACCTGAGTGTTCTTCACCCTCTGGGAAGCAGTTGCCTCAGCCGCCATAAAATCAGCACGGTAGCTGCTGCTTGAGTTAAATGCTACTGCCATTTTCTTCACCTCCCTCTTGAATTGATTATATATCAAGGCTTATGCCGAGATACCAGTTTAACAGGTTAATCTGTGATTACTGCATTGCAGCTCTCACTGTCTGACCGCTTACAAATTCTTCGATAAACTGCTCGTTTTCCTTTTGTTCTGCGGCCTTGTATTCTTCAAGCTGTTTTTCTTCCAGCTTTTCAAGAGTGCGGACATCTTTGGTTGCTTCTACCACAACACCCAATTGCTTTTCTATTTCCAGTTTCTTTTCGATTTCCTGCTGTTCTTTAATGTGTATCTCCTGTTGAAGGGACACTATGTAACGCTTGCGCACCGAGATTTCAGTAGCCGTTGCACCAAGTGTGAACACTCGTTCAAGCTGTTCGCTTTCAACTGCCACTTTTTCCTCCAGCAAGCTTCTTGCTTCTTCCAGTCTTTTGAGGTCTGCCTGAAGCAAGGCAAGCGAATTTTTCTGTCTGTCCAGCTCCTGCTCACGGAAATCCATCAGTTTTTGCAGTGAAAATTGAAACTTCTTCAAACTGTTGTTCTCCTTTCAAAAGCTGTTTCAGTACGACTGCCGCCGTAAAGGCGATTATCAGCCGACCTTTTTATCTGCAACTGCGTCAAGCAGTCGCTTAATGGTTTCCTCCATACTCATACTGTCGTCAACAGACTGAATAAGGAAGTTGTTGATTGCGTCAATCTTGTTTATAGCCTCGTCAAGCTTCGGGTTTGTGCCGTGCTTGTACGCACCAATCGAAATCAGGTCAGAATTGCTGTTGTACAGCGACAACAGATTTCTCAGCTTGCCAGCCGCCGCCTTATGCTCGGGGTCAGCGATTTCCGACATCAGACGGGACACGCTGGAGAGAATATCAATCGCAGGATAGTGATTCTGTGCCGCAATCTTTCTCGACAGGATAATATGTCCGTCGATGATACCTCGTACAGTATCGGCGATAGGCTCGTTGGTGTCGTCACCCTCTACAAGCACCGTGTAGATACCTGTAATAGAGCCTTTCGGGAAGTTTCCTGCACGTTCAAGGAGTTTGGGCATCGCACTGTAAATGGAAGGCGTATAGCCACGTGCTATCGGCGGCTCACCTGTTGACAAGCCTACCTCACGCAATGCCATTGCATAACGTGTAAGACTGTCCATCATCAGCAGAACGTCCTTGCCCTGATTCATAAAGTACTCCGCAATAGCTGTTGCTGTCAGCGGACACTTGCTTCTCATCATAGCGGGCTGGTCTGAAGTAGCCACAACCAGCACCGAGCGAGCCATACCCTCTTTGCCGAGGTCACGCTCGATAAACTCACGAACCTCACGTCCACGCTCTCCCACGAGGGCGATAACGTTGACGTCCGCTTTTACTTTTCTCGCAATCATACCCATCAGCGTTGACTTACCAACACCAGAGCCTGCGAAAATGCCCATTCTCTGACCCTTGCCCATTGTGAGCATTCCGTCAATCGCCTTGACGCCAAGCTCAATTTTATCGTGAATGGGCGGTCTTGTAAACGGGTTTACGGGGATACCCGTAATCGAAATTTCATCTGTGTAATCCACATCAGGGCCGCCGTCAAGCGGATTTCCCATTGCGTCGATGATACGTCCCTTTAAGTCCGCGCCAACCCTGACGTTCAGCTTATCGCCTGTGTTATCAACGATACTTCCGGGGCCAATGCCCTCTATATCGGTGTACGGCATAAGCAGTACATTGCTTTTGTTGAAGCCGACAACCTCAGCCTTGATATGCGTTGACATATCCTTTGAGAAAATACGGCATACATCGCCGATGTTGGCAGCAGGACCGCTTGCCTCGATAGTCATACCGACTATCTTTTCAATCTTGCCCATATAGCGAAAGAGGTCGCTATCCTTTATATCCTCACGAAATTCCGCAAGATTAAGCATTCTGACCCCTCCGCTGCCCTTATTGGTTATTCTTCTGTATCATCTGTTTCTTCTATAGGTTCAGCTGTTTTCTTTGTACGTCTGCCTACAGATTTTCCACGGAACTTGCCCTTGCCAAGCTCTCTTATCATCTCAAGCTGAGTCTGAATACCTGCGTCGGTAATCTCCTCGCCGTTATCAACGATTACTGTGCCGAATTCAGCGTCTGGAAGAAGCTCAACCTCAACGTGAGCAATTCCTGCGCCTACCTCATTCAGAAACTCATAATCACCTGCAATATCAAGACTTGCACCGTTTTCATCAAGCGTAATTCTGATATTCTGGGAATTCCTGAACTCCTTCGCCGCTTTTTTAATCAGCTTCTTTGCGGCAGTTCCGTCTTTTACAGCCATAGAATTCATCGTAACCTTGTTTGCGATTTCCATAACTGTGTCGAATATTTCTTTTTCGTATCGCTCAAACAGTTCAACCTTCTGAGTGTTTATGCGCTCGGCAAACATTTTAGCTTCATCAAGGATAGTCTGTCCGTCAGCCACAACTGCGGCAACGCCATCTCTTTTTCCCTGTTCAAAGCCCTCTGCACGTGCCTTGATAAACACATCATCACGGTTCTGTTCAGCGTCTCTGATTATTTCATCAGACTGCATCTGAGCATTGCGCATCATTGCCTCTGCCCTGCGCTTTGCCTCGATGATAACTCCCTTGCCCTGCTCGATATACTGCTCACGCAGCTGAGTAAGCTCCTCTCGCATCTGCTCAAGCTCACGCTCACGCATAATAATCTGAGTTTCACGCTCAACAAGCATTTCCTCAACGGAAAAACGTGGAGTTACATCGGCAGTCGCTTCTGCTTCGTTATGTTCCTCGGCAGTATTGTACCCCTCATCTGCTGGTGCAGATTTTTCGGGAACAACTGCACGGGGAATTTCGACTGTGTTCTGAATATCCACTCCGCCCGACCAGCGCACGGAATTATATTTAAGTACTCCCAAATAATCTCCCTCCGATTATTGCGGTTAAGCGATAATTTCATCGTTTGCACCACGGGATATTGTAATAGTGCCTTCCTGTTCAAGACGTCTGATAATAGCAACGATACGCTGCTGAGCCTCGTCAACATCACGCATACGAACATTGTGCAGGTATTCGATATCCGCCTGAAGGTTCTCTCTTGCACGGGAGGAAATGTTGGAGAAGATGCACTCCGCAACCTCCTGAGTAGAACCCTTGATAGCAACCGCAAGGTCTTTGGAATCGACCTGCTTGACAAACTCCTGAATGTCCTTGCTTTCGAGGTTTACAATATCCTCAAACACGAACATCTTCTGCTTGATGAGGTCAGCCAGCTTCTGGTCACGAACGGTCAACTCGTCGAAGATGTACTTTTCAGTAGCACGGTCAACGTTGTTCATAATCTCAGCAACATAGGTGATACCGCCGACTTCCATAGATTCGGAGTTTGCGAGTGTTGCAAACTTCTTTTCCAGTGAAACCTCAATGGACTTAACGACTTCAGGTGACGCTCTGTCCATATTTGCGATACGCTCAACAACCTCAACACGCTTTTCCTTGGGCAACTCCGAAAGAATAGCGGAAGCCTGGTCAATTCTCGCATACGACAGAATAAGCGCAATTGTCTGCGGATGCTCATTCTGTACGATAGCAAGCAGGTTTTTATAGTCAGCCTTGCGGACAAAGTCGCACGACTTTGTCACAAGCTGTTTTGTAATACGTGCAAGCAGCATATTGGCCGCATCAGCACCAAATGCCTTTTCAAGAACGTTTCTTGCGTAGTCAAGACCGCCCTCTGCGATAACCTTCTGTGTAAGGCACAGCTCGTAGAACTCGTTGAGCACACCCTCAACCATATCAATCGGGTGATACTCCATTCTTGCAAGTTCAACGGAAATCATCTCGACTTCCTCGTCGGAAAGATGCTTATATATATTCGATGCGTTTTCAGCACCGACCGATGCCAGAACAAGTCGGATCGTAGCCATGTCGTTCTGTGAGCCAAGGAGTTGAAAGGCAGA
>JAZQBH010000319.1:0-32343 GCA_045545655.1 Oscillospiraceae bacterium | reverse complement strand
ATTATTTCTTACGATATAACCCCTTGCATTGAAATTCCAGTCATAACGGGCAGTTGTGGTAAGGGTTTGGGTGCTGTCGTCGTATGCGGAGATATAGTACACTCTGTCGTTTTCGTCGTCGGTGCCTGCAAGAATATCGTTGATTTCTTCAAGGTCACGGTAGAAAAGACCGTCGCCGTTTACGGTTATTCTTGTGAATGTAAATCTGTCTTTTGTCTGCCAGTTTGCAATATCGTCTTTCGAGATAGTGTACAGACCGCCGTCTTCATTGTAGAACAGCTCGCCATTGCAGAACTGACTGCTTCTGCCTGCAAGATGATTTATAGTGCCTCTGCCACGGTTTGTAGTTCTTGCGGATTTAAGTTCAAGCTTTAACATAATGATATACAACAAAATTCTGCGGCGGCTGCCTCGCAGAGGGTTTTGTTTTCCTCCTTTTAATTAAGTATAGCTCCGATAATCACGGAACGCTTTGTCTGACTTAATTATACCATTACGTAATCCCCCTTGTCAATTAGTTTGTGCTTGATTTGTACTATTTTGTGCAAATTTCGTACTTTTGCCCATAATCCGCCTTTAGCGGAATGTGGTTTTTGTATATAGTGCAATATCTGCATTATGCAGGATTATAGGAAAAACGTCCTTTACAGCGGCATTTTCGGGGATTTTAAAAATTTTAAAAAAATTTTTAAAAAACTATTGACAAATGAAAAAGAATGTGATATAATGAATAAGTCGTCAAGCGGCGATGGTAATAAAACAGTGAATAAGCTGGTGTAGCTCAGTTGGTAGAGCAGCTGATTTGTAATCAGCAGGTCGGGGGTTCGAGTCCGTCCACCAGCTCCATTTAATTTAATATAAGGGCGCGTTCCCGAGTGGCCAAAGGGGGCAGACTGTAAATCTGTTGCGTTTCGCTTCGGTGGTCCGAATCCACCCGCGCCCACCAAACACCTCGTCTTTGACGAGGTGTTTTATTATTCACTATTCATTTTTCATTATTCTTTTTTCACTAAATGATTACACAAAAAACAAGTTGAAAAATAACTCCATTCAACACAATTGTTTTCTGTATTCATTATCACAGACAAATTTCAATCCATCACCCGACTGTGGAATGAATATGATTTGTGCAACTTTCTTTGATGATATACCGAATGTGTAATCAAAGAAAAATTATACAATTTGTATACGAACACTTCTCAAAGGAGAAAGCTATGAAAAAGATTGCAAAATTTGAAAAGGTAAGCCGTGAAATCTTCCTTCAGGGCTGTAAGGCGGAGAACGCCGCTGAAATTTACGAGAACATCAGGCTCCCACGCCGTGCAACAACAGGCTCGGCAGGATATGACTTCTTCGCTCCGTGTGACATTGAGCTCAGCGCCGGCGAAACCGCCCTTATCCCCACTGGTATCCGCGTGCGGATTGCCGAGGGCTGGCTGCTGTCGCTGTATCCCAGAAGCGGACTTGGTTTCAAGTTCAGACTTCAGCTCGACAATACAGTTGGTATAATCGACAGCGACTATTACTATTCGGATAACGAGGGGCACATCTTCGTGAGAATTACCAACGACTCCCGTGAGGGCAAAACCGTGAATATCCCCGATGGCACAGCCTTTGTTCAGGGAATTTTCACCGAATACGGCATTACCGAGGACGACGACGCAGACGGCGTGCGTAACGGCGGTTTCGGCTCTACTTCCGCAAAGTAAGCCTGTTATTCCATAACACTCAGACAAAACCGAAAATAAAATTACTCCCTGTATTCATACAGGGAGATTTTTGTATACAAAAAGCCACGTCAGAAAAGACGTGGCTTTGTTGATATAATCAGAACTCAGGTTCAATGTCCGCCTGATTGTTGATTTTCTTTGCGCCGAGTACTGCAAGCGTGAGGAAGTACATTCCCACTGCGATTACAATGGAAAGTCCGATGGAAACGGAAATTCCGACAACGTGGTCTTCAAGCACAAAGCCCTCTACCACCATTGCGCCGCCTGTGTAATTAAGCAGTGCGATGGGGTGATAATCGGTAAGTCCGAAGCCTGTCAGCAGGCTCTGCAGAAGGCTCTGCGATACGAACAGCACTGCTGTCATAATTCCGGGCTTTGATGTGCAAAGTCCCATTGCGAGGTAAACGCACATTGCAAATCCCATATACACTGCCATCATCACCGCCGACAGCATCATAATTTCCATAGAAACCTTGTTGTTTGCGAACATAAGGTTGCACAATCCGCCCGAAATCAGAGTTGATACAAACGAAAGTGCCATAGTAGTAAGCGGATAGATAACAAACTTCGGGATAAGGTAGTTCTTATACGACATTCCCACGGAAAGCGGCACAATCATTGCACGCTTTTTCTGTTCTCCGCCAGCCGCAGGCATTATCAGCAGCATAATTACAAGCAATGCACTGCCTGGAATTGTGGCAATGGTTGTTGCAAACATCATTCCTGCATCGGAATATACTGAAAGGATATCCTCCATACCAATGCCGCCCATCACGCTGTTCAGCGCTGCCATAGGGTCTTCTTCGTAGAGGGAGTCACCCTCACCAGCAGTACCAGTTGTGCCAGCTGTATCAGTTACGTCAGCGGAAATTGCCGCGAACACTCCACCGAATATGTCGGTAGGGGTGCTCTGTGAGCTTTCACCCTCGCCAGGTGTAGCAACGTCGGATACAACACTGCTTTCGCCAGTACCCGTGCCAGTGCCCATATCCACAGAGTTAAGTACTACATCGCAGAACTTGAACATCAGCGGATTTCCTATTGCAAAGCTGAGCGTAACCAACAGGATTACGATAAATCTGAATGTACGGAAAAAATGTATACTTTCTTTCTTAAAGCTGTATTTCAACTGCATATCAACCTGCCACCTTTCTGAATACTTCGTCAAGCGTTGCTGTGCCGATGTGAAAATTCTCGACTACCATATCATTGTCGGCGAGAAGCTTTATAAGCCGCTTTGCTGTTTCCTCGGAATTTTCTGTGCCAAAACGGAACAAGCCTGTAACCTCGTTGAACTCCGCTCTTGCAAAGTCAACCTTCAGCAGTGCTATCTTGTTTTCCTGTGTGAGGTTCTTCACGTTGAGGGTGATTACGTCGCCGCCGTGCTTACGCATAATATCGGAAAGCTCGCCCTCTTCAACCAGCACGCCGCCGTTGAGGATACCTATTCTGTTCGCTACACGCTCAACATCAGAGAGGATGTGCGTTGACAGAATAATGGTACTGCCCATTGCCTTAAGGCGGTTGATAATCTCGATAACCTCGCTTCTGCCCTGCGGGTCAAGCGCCGAGGTAGGCTCGTCGAAAATAAGCAGGTCAGGGTGACGGAAGATAGCCGCTCCCATACCAAGTCGCTGTGTCATACCACGTGAAAAGCCCTTGGTTTTGCGGTCTGCCGCCGCACTCAGTCCCACGATGTCAAGCACCTCTGCGGCACGCTTTGCAATGTCGCCGTCATAATCGGCGCACGCACCGATGTATTCAAGATACTCACGGGCGGTCATATAGTTGAAGATTGTAGGGCTTTCGGGCAGATAGCCCACTCTTACACGCTTTTCGGGGGTGCTGCCCAGTGCGATATCGCCCTCGTCCTTAGGGAGAATGTCGCAGATAATGTTCATAGTTGTGGTTTTGCCGCAGCCGTTTCTGCCGAGAAAACCGTAGATATCGCCGTCATACACGTCCATATTCAGGCCACGCAGTACGGGGAAGTTGTTGAAGCTCTTTTTCAGATTTCGTATTCTGACCATAGTTGTTCCTTTCGTCTGATTAAGAAGTTATATCTCCTGTTTTTCTGTCTTTATAATAAAGAACATAAAATTAGTATATCACTTTAAAATGCTTTTGTCAAGTAGCGGGATAAAAACGGCTGTGCTATTTTTACATAGTACAGCCATAATTTTATCCGTTTGAAACCTTGTAGAGGTCGTCAATATTATCGTAGGAGAAGGTCATACCTCTGTACGTTACATTAGCAAGGTTGGTACAGCCGTCGAAAGCACCGTCACGGATTTCGGCTACGGTTTCAGGGATTTCAAGGCTTGTCAGGCTCGTACAGCCGCGGAAAGCGTAATTGCCGATTGACCTCAGGCTTTCGGGGATTGTTATGCCCGAAAGCCTTGTGCACTCCCAGAATGCGGATTTCTGAACAGAGGTAACTCCCTCGGAGATAATAATTTCAGAGAGGTTTACGCAGTCACGGAAGGAGTACTTTCCGATAGCAGTAACGCCGCCAGGAATTGAAAAGCTACCGTCGGGTTTTGCAGGCGGATACTGCATAAGCACGCTCATATCCTCGGGATAAAGCACGCCGTCAACGGAGCGGTAATTCCTGTTGCCGTCTGCAACGGATATTTCCGAAAGATTTCCGCACTGAGTGAACACAAGATCGCCGATAGCTGTAACGCTTTCGGGGATTGCAACAGCCGAAAGTCCGCTGCAGCCCGAAAAGGCCTCTGTGCCGATAGTTTTAATTCCCTCGTGGAGCGTTATGCCCGTGAGGGCGGTGCAGTTGCTGAAAGCATAATCACGGATTTCGGCAACGCTTTCGGGGAGCGTTATACTCGCAAGACTGCGGCAATTCCAGAAAGCAAAATATCCGATAAAAGTAAGGCTGTCGGGCAGAGTTATATCGCAAAGCGACTCACAGCCGCAGAATACACTGTCGCCGATTTCGGTGACGCTGTCGGGGATTATGATACTGGTTATATTCGTACAGCCTTCAAAAGCGGAACTGCCGATTGATTTGACACTGTCGGGAATAGTTACGGCTGTAACATCAGTACAGTACAAAAACGCACCGCCGCCTATACGGGTAACACCCTCGGGGATTTTTACATTTCCGCCTGAGCCGTTGTATTTCATCAGCGTATTGTCGCCGATTATTACAAACTCGCCCGTCTGCGAATTCCAGAAAGGAGTATCGTAGAATGCCTCCTTGCCGATAGAAACAATGCTTTCGGGCAGGTTTAAATCCGCAAGACTTGTACACCCTGAAAAAGCACCGTTTCCGATTTCGGTAACGCCCTTTCCGAGCGTAACATTTTTGAGATTGATGCAATTGGAAAATGCGCCGTTTCCGATAACAGTAACGCTGTCGGGGATTGTTACAGACGTAATATCCGCACGTTCTCCGAAAGAGTGAACGCCGATAAATTTAACAGGCTTTCCCTCAATCTCCGAGGGGATAACAACCTCGGTTTCACTGCCCTTGTATTCAGCTATTTCGATACCGCCGAATATCTCACTGTAATAATATGTAAACATCTCTCTGTATTTGCCTTTTTCGGGAGTGTAGACATCTTCGCCTGTCGGAAAATCCGAGCCGACAATGTAACTTCCTCCGCCCGAAGCCGCTCCTGTCGGGTCAGCTGGCTTTGACGTGGAACTGCTTTCCGTGCCGCTTGTGCCGTCTATATTATTTGTACATCCCGTAAGAGCGGCTGTGAAAACCAGAAAGGCGAGTATCGCCGCTGAACGTTTTTTCATACTATCACCTCTTGAATTATCTTGTCATGTTGTCGTATTACTCAGATTTTACCACAAATCAGAGGTTTTGTCAACGCAGGTGATAAGAAAACGGCTGTACCGTTTCAGTACAGCCGCTGTTATTATCCGTTTATTGCCTTGTACAAATCATTGATGTCGGAATAGGTGTAAGTGTTGCCCTTGTAGGTTACTTCAGTAAGCTTGTTACAGCCAAGGAATGCGTCATCAATAGATGTAACGCTGTCGGGAATTGTAACACTTGTAAGGTTGTCGCAATAATAGAAAGCGGTTTCTCCGATTTCAGTTACACCCTCAGGAATTGTAACGCTTGTAAGACCCTTGCATTCATAGAAAGCCCATCCGCCGAGAAATGTGACACTATCTGAGATTTTAACATCTGTAAGTTTGGCACAGCAATAGAAAGCACCCTTGCCAATAGCAGTAACACCATCGGGGATTTCAAAGATACCGCTTATTCCCGCAGGACACTGTATCAATTCAGTCATATCCTTGTTGTAAAGCACGCCGTCCTTTGTACTATATTTTTCATTCGCCTTATCAACTGATATTTCTGTGAGGCTATCGCACTGAGCAAAAACACCTTCATCTATTTCGGTCAGCGTTTTGGGTATAGCAACGCTTGTAAGCCCTTTGCATTCAAAAAAAGCGCCTTCGCCGATTGTTGTAACGCTTTCGGGGATTTTTACATTTGTAAGGCTACCACAGCCCCAAAAAGCATAATCACCTATTCTGGTTACACTGTCGGGAATTGTCAAATCGGTAAGTTCAGAGCAATACTTAAAGGCTTTTTCTTCAATAACAGTAACGCTGTCGGGAATAGTAATGCTGGTAAATTCGCCCTGATTAAAAACCTCTCTTCCGATTGTTGTAACACCGTCGGGGATAATTACTTTTTTGCCTAATCCACTGTATCTTTTAACCACACCGTCTACGATTTCCAGACCGTCGCTGCTGCCGCCGTTGTTGCCCTCGTCGCTTTTGCTGTCCTCGTCAGACTTGCTCTCTTCGTCGCTCTTGCTGCTTTCTTCGTCAGCCTGTGACTGCTTGCTTTCAGACGAGTTTTCAGTCTTTCCTGAATTATCTGTATTATTTCCACATCCGCTGAAGGCTGCCGCAAGCATAAGTGCCGCAAGAATTGCAGTTAATCTCTTTTTCATTGTTCTACCTCTCTGATATTTTATTCTGTTAAAACAGTCTACTAAATTGTATCACAAACCCCGACGTTTTTCAATATCCGTAATTTACAAATATTTTTAGGTGTGATATCCTGCTATATACATTTTACATAAACAGAAAGGTGCAGGATTGACTGAATTTTCCCGATAATACTCAGATAAATTACGAAAAAGCTATTGAAATCCGCCATATAATATGATATAATGTAGGGTGAGTATTTGTATCTTTAAGATATGAACATAAATTTCAACAAGGAAATTGTTAATAAAACAAAAGAGAGGTTTTCAGAACTATGAGCAAGGTAGTAAAATTCGGCGGAAGCTCGCTTGCAGACGCAAAGCAGTTCCGCAAGGTAGCGGATATCATAAACGCTGACCCCGAGCGTGTTTACGTTGTACCGTCAGCGCCTGGTAAGCGTTTCAAGGACGACACCAAGGTTACAGACCATCTGTACAACTGCTACGACAAGGTACAGCAGGGCGTGGATTTCGCAGAGGCATTCGCACCCGCACGTGAGCGCTACGACGGCATTATCAAGGAGCTTGGCATCGACCTCGACCTCAGCGATGAGTACGTTAAAATCGGCGCAGACTTCCGTGACGGTGCTTCCCGTGACTATGCCGCATCAAGAGGCGAATACCTCAACGGTATCATTCTCGCAAAGTTCCTCGGCTATGAGTTTATCGATGCGGCTAAGGGTATCTTCTTCGACAGCAAGGGTAACTTCGACGCAGACATCACCAACGCTTGTCTTGGTGCAATCCTTGAGAGAACACCCAAGGCAGTTATCCCTGGTTTCTACGGCGCAATGCCCGACGGCTCTGTAAAGACATTCTCCCGTGGCGGAAGCGACTTTACAGGCTCTGTTGTTGCAAAGGCGGCCGGCGTTGATATGTACGAAAACTGGACAGACGTTTCGGGCTTCCTCGTTGCTGACCCCAGAATAGTTGACAGCCCCGCTGGAATTGAGGTCATCACCTACTCCGAACTGCGTGAGCTTTCGTATATGGGTGCAGGCGTGCTCCACGAGGACGCAATCTTCCCTGTAAGAAGCGCAAAAATTCCGATAAATATCCGCAACACCAACGCCCCCGACGACGCCGGAACGCTTATCGTTCCCGACGCTGCTGGCAAGCCGCCTCGTTTCCTTATCACAGGTATTGCAGGCAAGAAGGATTTCTCTGTAATCTCCGTTGAAAAGGACCAGATGAACAACGAAAACGGCTTTATCCGCCGTGTGCTTCAGGTGCTTGAAAACCACAACGTATTCCCCGAACACATGCCGACAGGCATCGACACACTCTCAATTGTTGTAAACTCACACCAGCTTGAGGGTCAGCGTGAAAACCTTGCAGAACGTCTGAAGGAGGTTACTCACCCCGACCACTTCGAAATTATCGACGGACTTGCGCTTATCGCAGTTGTTGGCCGTGGAATGCGTGCTAAGAAGGGTACTGCAACACGTGTGTTTGCCGCACTCTCCCACGCAGATATCAACATCAAGATGATTGACCAGGGCTCTTCTGAGCTTAATATTATCGTAGGTATCGACGAAAAGGACTTTGAAAAGGCAATCAAGGTAATTTACGACGTATTTATCCTCAGCGAAATGTAATATTTAACGGAGTTTACTATGAGCTACGCAGACGAAATATTTATTCAGAACTGCCGTGACATTCTCGAAAACGGAACATCTGACGAGGAGTTTGAGGTGCGTCCCCGTTGGGAGGACGGCACACCCGCTCACACCATTCAGAAGTTCGGCGTTGTGAACCGCTACAATTTAGCAGAGGAGTTTCCTCTGCTGACTCTGCGCCGCACGTTCTACCGTTCGGCGATTGAGGAAGTGCTGTGGATTTATCAGCAGAAGTCGAACAATGTAAACGAGCTGTCCTCACGGATATGGGACGCGTGGGCTGATGAAAACGGCTCTATCGGCAAGGCTTACGGCTATCAGATGAGCGTTAAGCACAAGTATCCCGAGGGCGAATTCACGCAGATAGACAAGGCGATTTACGACTTAAAGCACACCCCCGCGTCAAGGCGGATTATGCTTAATATGTATAATCACGCAGACCTTAACGAAATGGCGCTTGCGCCGTGTGCGTACTCGCTTACTCTGAATGTGTGCGGCGGAAAGCTGAACGCTATCCTCAATCAGCGTTCACAGGATATGCTCACCGCTTCTAACTGGAATGTTTGCCAGTATGCGGCGCTTGTCACGATGATTGCGAAATCCACAGGATTTGAGCCTGGCGAGCTTGTGCACGTTATCGCAAACGCACACATCTACGACCGCCACATTGACATTGTAAAGCGTATTATAGAGCAGAAACCGTTCCCCGCACCCACTATGCACGTTGAGGACATCACGGATTTCTACCAGTTCACCAAGAACAGCTTTACAGCGGAGAACTATCAATATCATGAGTTTACGGATAAAATCCCTGTGGCAATTTAATAACAAATGGGGCTGATTACAGCCCCATTTTAGTTTATAAAAACAAAACCGCCGATGTACAACACATCGGCAAAGTCATCGCCAGCCTGTTTATAGATTTATCAATAAAAAAGGGTCACAGAGGAAACTCCTCCGACCCTTTTTGTATTATAACTCTTCTCTGACTAAATACTTTGGCCTGTCCTTGATTTCGGTGTACAGCTTTGCGGTGTACATTCCGAGAACGCCCATAAAGCACAGCACAACTCCCGAAAAGAACGCCATCCCGCACAGTATTCCAAGCAGCAGCCATTCCCCGAGGTTTACCGCCACGATAATCGCCGCAATCAGCAGACCAACGCTTGCAAGCAGGAAAATCAGTCCCACAAACAGCGGCAGAACAAGCGGTACTGTGGAGAATGCCATAATTCCCTCAAGCGAATACTTAAACAGCTTCCAGAACGACCACTTTGTTTCGCCTGCCACACGCTGAATATTCTCATATTCCAGCCAGTGAGTTCTGTAGCCTACCCAGCCGAAAATTCCCTTGGAAAAGCGGTTTACTTCCTTCATCGACAGAATAGAGTCCACAACCGCCCTTGTCATCATTCTGAAATCACGTGCGCCGTCTACGATATCCGTTGTGGAAATCTTACGCATAAGCGAATAGAACCTTCTCGCAAACCACGAACGGATAGGCGGCTCGCCCTTGCGGTCTACTCTGCGGGTAGCCACAATGTCATACTCGCCCGAACGGATTTCCGCAGCCATCTGCGGCAACAGCGAGGGAGGGTCCTGCAGGTCTGCGTCCATCAGCACCACAAGGTCGCCCTTTGCCTTTTCAAGACCAGCGTAAATCGCCGCCTCTTTTCCGAAGTTGCGTGAAAACGACACAAGATGAACACGCTTGTCCTGCTCGTGCAGTTGCTTTACCACTTCGGCGGTTTTATCACGAGAGCCGTCGTCTACGAAAATAAACTCCAGTTCAATGTTGTTGCTGTCGAAAAATTCCTTTGTCAGCAGCACTTCCTTGTAGAAAAGAGGAATGCTTTCCTCCTCGTTGTAGCTTGGGACTATTATGCTTAAAAGTTGTTTTGTAGTATCCAAAATAATGCTCCTGTGCTTTACACGAAATTTTCCGCATAGCCGTGCGGACGTGTTGTTTTCCAACACTGACAGAAACGGATTTATCCGGGTTATGCTTCGTCCTTTTCAGCTGTGGGCTCGGTAACAGGGTTTGCGTCGTCTTCAAGCGGCGGCTTCTTATCCTGATTTTCAGCCACGAGAATTTTCATCTCAAACGGAGAAAACGCCCTTGAATAGCTGGACATAGGATTCAGTACAACAGGTCTGCCTGCAGACTGCATAAAGCGTGTAAGGTTCATCTTCATAACGTCGAACGAAGTGTTCTGCGGGCTGATAAGCACCGACATACGCTCAGGCGAGGTGAAGAACGGAACAATAGTCTGTGTGCCCTTCTGCAGCATAAGAAGATTCATCATCTTCTCGCCGTTTTCGTTCACCATCACATCTCCGAACTGACCTGCTATAAACACCTCTGCGCCCATAAGCTCGGGCAGCAGTTTAGACCACTTCACCAGTGACGAGTCGTTGTTTGCTTCGAGAATTTTCGCCTCAAGGTCCTTGTTGATGTCCTTGTAGGTTTCTCTCCAGTTGGTTTCGTCTATCATAGTTATATCCTTTCAAAGATAATTTACGGATATGGGAAAAGGGTGCAGAACTGCGCTTGCGCCGCCCTCTGCAGCCCTATCGGGTGCAAACCCCGACCCCTGTTTAAAGATTTTTGTTATCTTGTCTTTTCAGCGTTTTCAGTTATAATTCTGCTGATAACGTCATCAAGCGGCAGTGCGCCGAGGTCGCCCTCTTTTCTTGAACGGAGAGCCACTGTTGTGTCCTCAACCTCCTTGTCGCCCACGATAAAGAAGTAAGGAACCTTTTCAAGCTGTGCCTGACGGATTTTGTAGCCGATTTTCTCGTTGCGGTTATCCACTGATGTGCGGATACCAAGCTTTTCAAGTCTGTCGGAAATGCCCTGTGCATACTCTTTTGCACGGTCGGTAATGGGGAGGATACGCACCTGTTCAGGCGACATCCACAGCGGCAGTGCGCCAGCATACTTTTCAAGCAGATATGCGAGTGTTCTCTCGTAGCAGCCGAGCGATGTGCGGTGAATGATGTAAGGTCGCTTCTTTGTGCCGTGTACATCAACGTATTCCATACCGAACTTTTCAGCAAGCAGCATATCAATCTGAATGGTAACGATTGTGTCTTCCTTGCCGAACACGTTCTTATACTGGATATCAAGCTTAGGACCGTAGAAAGCCGCCTCGTCGATACCGATTGTGTAATTTACGTTAAGGTTATCGAGGATTTTCTTCATTGTATCCTGTGCGTGGTTCCACTGCTCAGGTGTGCCCTCGTATTTGTTCTTGGGGTTTGCAGGGTCCCACTGAGAGAAGCGGAAGGTGCAGTCCTCAAGCATACCTACTGTATCAAGCAAGTGCTTTGCAAGCTCCAGACAGCCCTTGAACTCTTCCTCAAGCTGTTCGGGACGGAGAACAAGGTGTCCCTCGGAGATTGTAAACTGTCTTACTCTGATAAGTCCGTGCATCTCGCCGCTGTCCTCGTTACGGAAGAGGGTAGATGTTTCGCCCAGTCGCATAGGCAGATCACGGTAGGAACGCTGTCTGTTGAGGAATACCTGATACTGGAACGGACAGGTCATCGGACGGAGCGCAAAGCACTCCTTCTCCTCGTCGTCGGGGTCGCCCAGCACAAACATACCGTCAAGGTAGTGGTCCCAGTGACCCGAAATTTTATAAAGCTCACGCTTAGCCATAAACGGAGTTTTGGTAAGCAGATAGCCACGCTTGTATTCCTCGTCTTCAACCCAACGCTGAAGTGTCTGGATAACCTTTGCACCCTTGGGCAGAAGAATAGGCAGACCCTGACCGATAACGTCAACGGTTGTGAAGTATTCAAGCTCTCTGCCTATCTTGTTGTGGTCACGCTTCTTTGCTTCCTCAAGCGCCTCAAGGTGAGCGTTAAGCTGATCCTTTGAGGGGAACGCTGTGCCGTAGATACGGGTGAGCATCTTGTTCTTCTCGCTGCCTCTCCAGTATGCGCCTGTAACGGAAGTCAGCTTGTACGCCTTTACAGAAGATGTGGACATCAGGTGCGGACCAGCGCACAGGTCGGTGAAATCGCCCTGCTTGTAGAAGGAAATCGGCTCGCCCTTGTCAGCGTGCTCACGGCAAAGCTCAACCTTGTAGATTTCGCCCTGCTCTTCAAGGAACTTTATAGCGTCATCGGGGGACATTGTAAACTGCTCAAGCTTGATGCTCTCCTTGACGATTTTCTTCATCTCAGCCTCGATAGCTGTGAGAGTTTCAGCGGTGAAAGGCTCGTCAGTGTCGAAGTCATAGTAAAAACCGTTGTCGATTGCAGGACCGATTGCCAGCTTCACGTTCGGGTACAGACGCTTTACAGCCTGTGCAAGAATGTGAGAGGCAGTGTGGTTGAACGCACGCTGACCCTGCTCGTCCTCGAATGTGAGGATATTCAGGGTGCAGTCGCTGTCGATGATAGTTCGCATATCGCATACGGTGCCGTTTATTTCAGCTGCACAAGCGGTCTTGGCAACGCCAAGCTCACGTGCAATATCAAAAGCGGAAAGTGCCGCTTCAAATTCCTTTACTTCTCCGTTGTTAAGTGTAACCTTCATTTTCTTTACTCCTTGGATTGTTTAACGTAAAACGGGATTTGCCGCACCGCTGAAAAGCAGTGGTTCGGGGAAACGTCCCCGACAAGGGAGAGAACGAAACACAGCTTCCCTAAAATCCCGATAAAATACCATTATTATTGTACACCATTTGAACGCAAATGTCAACCATAATTTATTTTAATTTGTAGAATTTATTTGTAGAAAATGCAAAAAAACACTTGACATTCTGCGAAAAATGAGTTAAAATAATATCAGGTACAAGTGTACGCAGAGTACTTCCTTGCGTTGGAGGATTTTTCCTCCTATCGGGAGCGCATTGATTTCACAAAGCAAGCACCTGAGCCTTTCTACGGATTTCATCCGCAGAGTTCTCAGACGGAACAAAGCGTATAAGCGCCGAAAACTATTATAGTTTTCAGTTGTCACAATCTTCACGGAAAAGTCCCTCGGTGCGGATAAAGGCGCAGGGCGGCGATGGTCTGAATGAGTTCACGGCAGATGAATGACGTTTTTCTCCGCAGGGTGCGGAATGACGCTGAAATTGGTTCCGAGCGTGATATGGAACGGTAAACCGAGCGGGGACGTTTATGGACTACTGTTCCAATTGGGTGAACTAGCTGATTGTCACAGCGTTTCTTTTATACTTATAATTTTATTTGCACCTTGATTTAAGAGGGGTTGTATAACGAAAGCGTAAGCAATCGTGATACAACCCTTTTTTCTTTTCGGGAACTTGAGAACTTGGGGAATTGGTGCGGCTGTTCGCTGAAAATGCACAGCAATGAGAGTGGATTTGTAGGTGCAATTTTGTTGTTGTACGGTCAGCACGATAACAGGCAACGTGTGTAAAAATTGCGGTGGTGCTGTCGGGCGGTCGGGGTTGGCGGTTACAGAAACGGGCGGCAAAGTCAACAGTGGATTGGGCAACGGTCAGGCAGATATTCAGATACGCAAACACTTAACCGTGTGTCCGTGCGACCGTTCCATACAAAAGCCTGAACAGCTAAGAAACGGCAAAATTCCCGTGGAATATGTAGAAATCGGCTGTGAAATTGTGTCAGAGCGTTATCTGTGCAGTGTTGTCGGGGCGGCTTTGCACTACGGTTTCTCCAAAAAACACAGCGGGATATTGTGCAGATTGCATAAAATCAACGGTTAATTTTCTACATCAATTGCCCTTGACATTTCAAAAAAATATGATAGAATAAAGATAGTACATTGGTGTTTACGTTACGCCGTATGTGCTGACGAAAACGTTTATGACGTTTAACATCAAAAATATGGGAGGTACTTACCAATGGCTTATCAGATTTCTGACGAATGCATCGCTTGTGGCGCTTGCGCAGACGGATGCCCCGTTTCTGCTATTTCCGAGGGTGACGGCAAGTACGTTATCGACGCTTCTGCTTGCGTTGATTGCGGCGCTTGTGCTGACACTTGCCCTGTAGGCGCACCTAAGGCTGAGTAATTTTTGTAATCACGATTACAGACAAATGGGAGAGGCAGATTTACTCTGCCTCTTTTATTTTTTGCCGTTTTGCGGCTTTCAATTGTAAGTATTAAGTATTGCATTTTTCCCGAAAATGTAGTATAATATATAAGTACACCTTTAAACGCTTATCCGAAATCTGATACTGCTGATATTGCGATACTGAGGAGTGTGATTATATGAAACTGATTTTTGCGATTATAAACAACGACGACAGCCACGCTGTACAGAACGAACTGACAAAATGCGGTTTTCAGGCAACAAAGCTTGCATCTACAGGCGGATTTCTTCTTGCAGGAAACACCACGTTTATGATTTGTGTCGAAAACAACGATGTTGACGAGGTGCTTGGCATTATCAAAAAGCACAGCCACAAACGCCGTCAATTCGTGCCGAATTCAGCCTCATATACCAAGGGTGTCTACACAGATTTCCCTGTTGAGGTTATGGTAGGCGGCGCTACAATGTTCGTAACCGATATAGAGCATTTTGAAAAGGTTTGATAATGGTTTTATACGGTAAAGACGCACTTAAGGCAAGACTTTCAAGCACTGCCGCAAAAGGAAGACTGTCGCACGCACTGATGTTTTCAGGAAACACAGGCAGCGGCAGACGCACAATGGCACGCTACACCGCACAGCTTTTTCTCTGCGAAAACGGCGGCTGCGGAAACTGCCCTACCTGCCGAAATATTGAAAAGAACTGTCACCCTGACGTGATTTTTGTAAAAAGGTCACTGCCTGACGAAAAATACGCCGCCGCTCCGTTCAGAGAGGTGCTGCGTGACACGGTTATCCGTCCGAATAACGGTGATTTGAAAATCTACGTGTTTGAGGACTGCGACGATATGCAGGCCGTTCTGCACAACGCATTGCTTAAACTGATTGAAGAGCCGTTGCCGCATCTTCGGTTTATCTTCACGGCGGAGAACACTGCTGTTGTGCCTGAAACGGTGATGTCGAGAGTGACGGAATACGAAGTGCCCGACACCACAATCCCCGAATGCACACGTGCGCTTGTAGACGACGGAGTTCCGTCCGATAAGGCGGCTGAGCTTGCCGACCTTTTTTCGGGAAATATCGGCAGATGCAAGGCACTGCTGGCAGACACCGACAAGGATAATCCCGCAAAGGCAGAGCTTGCTGTGATAGACTCGGCAAAGCAAGCGGCTTTCGCCCTTGCAAACCGTGATATGCTGGGCACTGCCGCGGCGCTTTCACAGCAGACAAACCGTGCGGCATACTCGGAAACGTTCCGTGTGTTTTCGCATATTATCCGTGACGCTCTTGCAGTTAAAAACTCCGCAGAGGCTGAATACCTCGCAAAGGATTTATCACACAGAATAGCCGACTCTTATTCTGAAAAACAGCTTGTGGCTATGCTTGAAACTGCCTTTGAGATAGAGCAGAACGCTAACTATAATCTTAATCTTCCGCTTACGACAGCCTATTTTATGTCGCAGGCAATGAAATAGATACCAGACCAGAGAGGAACATAAAAGGTTTATATATGGAATTCAACGAATATTTCACTGAAAAAATCGCCCCGAAAAAGCCTGCCGCACCCGCAGACAGTGCTAATAACACTGACAGCACTGCGCAGAGCAAGCCCGACAGGAGCGGCAAGGACAACCGTCCTAACCGCAACCGACAGCACGGCGGCGACAGAAACAACCGCCCTAATCCGCAGAATGCGCAGAACGTTCACAATGCACAGGCTGACAAGGGTGACAAGGGCGATAAGGGCAAGGTTTTGCACGAAAAGAACTCCTGTGCAGAACGCACCGAACGTACTGAACGCCCCAACCGTGCAGACAAAAACCCTACAGCCGCTCAATCGGCTCAGAATAATCAAAACAACCAGAACACCCGCAATAACCGTGACCAGCGTGAACAGCGTGATACACGTGAGCATTTTGAACAGCCCGTTGAGAACTACACCGACAACGTGTTCAGTCCCACAGAGCTTGCAAAGGCGGCAGACGAGGACAACAGCAACGTGCCTATGACCGACATAATCGGCGTGAGATTTAAGGACGCAGGCAAGGTGTACTATTTTGCTCCCTGCGGCACTGAGTTCAGGCGTGGCGATAAGGCAGTGGTAGAAACTGCCCGTGGCGTGGAGTGCGGAGAAGTGGTTCTTCCCAACCGACTTATCCCCGAATCAACGCTTGTGTCGCCGCTTAAGAAGATAATCCGCAAGGCTAACGAAACTGATATCCGCAATCTTGAAAACAACCTTCGCCGTGAAAAGGAAATTATGAAGGTGTTTTCTGAGAAAATCCATCTGCACAAGCTGGATATGAAACCGATTGACGTTGACGTAACCTTTGACGGAAGTAAGATACTTTTCTACTTCACCTCTGACGGACGTGTGGACTTCCGTGAGCTGGTTAAGGACCTCGCCGCAATCTACCGCACACGTATCGAGCTCCGTCAGATTGGCGTGCGTGACGAGGCTAAGCTGCTCGGCGGACTTGGTATCTGCGGCAGACCGTTCTGCTGTTCAAGCTTTCTGGGCGAGTTTCAGCCTGTTTCCATCAAAATGGCGAAGGAGCAGTCGCTGTCGCTTAACCCCACAAAGATTTCGGGCACCTGCGGCAGACTTATGTGCTGTCTGAAATACGAACAGCACTGCTATGAGGATTTCCTCCGCACTACCCCGAAGGTAGGCGCTTATGTGGAAACCCCCGACGGCAGAGGCTCTGTTGAAGAAGTTAACCTGCTTACTGGTATACTTAAAGTCAAGCTTGACAAGAAACCCGATGTTCCGCTTGTAATCAAAAAGGACGAGGTTAAGGTTATCAAGGACGGCAAGGTTCAGGTCAACCGTGATGAGATGAAGGCACTCAAAAACCTTGAGGGCAAATAATATCAAAGGGCAATCCAATGCGGATTGCCCCTTTTTTCTTTTCTGCATTCAACACCCATATACCCTCGTTAAAGGCGAAACAGATAAGGTGCTTTATTGCCATTCTAAAATTGATAGCCAGACTGCCAAGAAAGTGCCAGATGCCAGGAAACAGCCGTTCGGCTAGCCTTTGTGCCTGTTGCCTTTTGTTGCGGCACGTCCTGTGCCGCTTTTGGGGCAACCGCACAAACATCGTGTTTGTGGCTGCCGAATGGCTGCTGACGCCGCAGATGGCGCTTTATTGCCAGTCTGCCTTTTCCTCGTCCGCTTCAGCCCAATACTGAATGGCTTTTTCGTTGAGTATGCGCACACGTTCAACAAGTCCCTCTTCGTGGATATCGGAATAGAGCATATCCATTACCTCAACACGTTCATTGACGTAATCACCGTTTTCGTTGAACTTTTTTTCCAGTATGCAGTCAATCACGTGGAATGAAACGCCTGCATCATCGAAGATCTGACGTATGCCAAGCAGTATCTCCGAAAGCCGCTCGACAGATACTTCATCATCTTTGATGTGAAGCGTAAGCTTTCCAGCCTGTGCGCCAAGCTTAGCAAGATTGTAGTAGCCGTCAAGCGTGAGCGTGTCGGTTATCAGTGCATATTCGGGGCAATCGGCATAATCGGGGTTTTCCCTATCGGCAAGCGATATGAACTTCATTTCGCCATAGCCTATACTGCAATGATACGGAAAAGCAGTGCCGTCCACTATTCTGTCAACTGCCTTGCGGTAGTCCATCGTAATCCTGTCGGCGGTGTTGCGGCGCTCGGTTACACTGCTTTCATAGGTGCTGTAACACAGTTTTCCGTTTTGTCTTATCGAAAGCGTAAAGCTGCTGTCTTCGCTTGATGGGGATTTGATATGTGCGTAATAGCTGCCGTCCTTAAAGCTGAAGCCTAATTCTTCTAATTCGTAATCAGTGTTGGGAAATTGCGTTCTGATGTATTCTCGGGCTGTTCTTTCTGCAAGGATTTTAGAAACAGGGTTTCCCACAAGACCGTTTGAAAACAGACACACCCACGCAATAAGCCCTGTTGCCACAACAGCCGCCGGAATTTTCAGCGCCTTCACCTTTTTGAACATACCCTTCTTGAATGCAAAATGCAGAAGAAACGCAATTGCAATGCCAGCAAACACAAACGGCAAGAGAATACATGTCCACACTGCGGTAGACAACAGGTCCAGCTCCTCTGTAATTCCTGTAATCAGCACGAATAAGTCGGTTATAATCAGCAGTATCGGCACTTTGTAAACCGACCTCCAGCCGAATGCTATATATCCTACCACGCCCACAATGGGCATAACAATTGAGTTGTTCATCAGCTTTTCTCCGCCCGTCCAGACGTAGCCAAGCACTATCAGAAAAATCACAATCAGACTGCACAGCGAGTTCAGCTGTCTGTTCATACGGCTCATAATCCGCTTGAACGGCTTTGCCTCGACCTCGGTTTCGCTCTGCTGACCGTCCGCCGTTGCCGCCTTTGACAACGTTGACATCGTTGACACGTCTGACACCGCTGGAATTTCAGCGGAAAGTCCGTCAAGCTCCGTTTTGCATTCGGGGCAGTTTTCAAGGTGATTTCCCACAAACTGCGCCGTTTCATCGGAGAGCATATCTTCGGCGTACAGCGAAAGCAGGTCGCGCACTATATAACATTCATCTTTCATTCTTCCAGTTCCTCCAATCTTTCTTTAATCAGCTTTCTTGCACGGTGATAGGTGACGCAAGCCCAGTTGTCGGTTTTTCCGAAAATAGCCGCTATCTGCTTGAAGCTTAATTCTGCATACACACGCCACATAAATACTTCCTTGTAGGGGTCGCCTATCTCGTGGAGAATAGCTTGTATACGCTGTGCGGAGTCCTTGTTTTCGGCGGTTTCCTCAATGTTGTCGGCGCTTTGCAGAGCCTGTGGCTCGTGCTCGTCTATGCTTACAAGTCGGCTGTTCTTCTTTACTGACGAATAATAGCAGTTTTTCGCTATCTGGCACAGCCACACTCGCACATCGCAGTCACCCCTGAACGAATTGATTGATTTCATCGCCTTGAAAAACGTATCAGCGGTGATTTCCTCGGCAATATGCTCGTTTCCCGAAAGCCGCCGTATGTACAGATAAACATCGTTGAAATACCTTCTGTAAAGCTCCTCGAAATCCGCTTGGTTTGTCACTCTATCACCTCCCTTCAACTATAAGACCACGGAAAAATGAAAATCTTACAAAATTTTTCAGATTTTTTTAAAAAAGGCAATCCGTGTTGGATTGCCCCTTTTCATTTATAAATCAGCTTTGCTCGTTGTTTATTTTTATCTTCAGACTTTCGCCTGCATAGTGGGAATACTTCATCTCTTCATCGCCGAGATGGTTTGAGTTATGCACCTTATCCGTAGTCTGCCACAGAGCAAATCCCACAGCCACGATTATGCCGCCGACTATTCCTGTGATTGTCGGTGCTAGCATAGTCAGGAACGGGATACCGAACAAAAACAGAAAAAGAGCCAGCAACCCTATGAACATCAGAATAAAATATACAAAAAAAGTTCCTATGGCTTTTAAGACCTTCATTCTTCCTCCTTGCGTCTGTCGGACGAATACTTTGTCATTTTCTTGTCGGTGGTACGCTTTACGTTCTTTTTCATACGCTTAATCATATTCTTACCAATTGAAAAGAACATCAGCAGCGGTATCATAAGCAGTGCTGCACGGAACATTATTATCAGAAGTCCCGATTCTCCGTCTGCAGGTGTTTCAAGGTTGAAAAGCCACGTGTAAAACGCAGGGAAAATCAGCAGTCCCAGTAAGAGAAAGGCGATGAACGTAAGCACAGACTTTACATTCTGCTTAGGCACTGAGCCTGTCACCTTGCCGCTCTGACCGTTCACGAGAATGGTGTAGGGCTTGTTCTTATACCGCAGTGTAAGAAACCACACAGGCAGCAGAACATACTCTACACGGCTGAAAGAGGGCTTTGCGTCTGAACGGACTATGGTTTTCGTGCCTTCCTTCGGAAAGGTTCTTACTATTTCATCGTCGAACATTTTCTTGCAACGTTCAAGCGCACGCTGTTCGGTTGTGTTTTCATTTTCGTCGTACTGGTCGGCGTAAAATCCCGAGAGATAGCCCTCGTGGAAGTCCTTTTCCTCCTTGAAATCGAACGGTTCAAGGCAATGCGCCGACTCGTTGCAGAAGTTTTTAGAAGCGTCCTCAAGCACGTTTTTGAAATCGGCGGAGTTATCGCAGTGGAAAACCCGTGGGCTTTCTTTTTTCCGCTTTACAGACACTTCCTGTTTTGCGGAGTATGTAAAATCATAGACGCGGTAGGGGACATAAATTCCGTTCAGCCGCTCTACCGTGAAATTCTTGATTTCCTTCGGCACGTAAGAGCCTTTCTTAAAGCCGTCACGAACGGCTTGCTCAGCCTGTTCACGGGTCAGTCTGAAGGGAATAATCTTGCGTGGTCTGCGGATTTTCGACACACGCTCAAACACAATCGACGGCTGACCGCAGTATGCGCAGAAAGTCGCCGCCTCTGTGTCGTTTACTGCAAGCTCAGCACCGCACGCCGTACAGGAGAAGATGTTGCACTCCATAAGTCCGCCCTCGTGTTCGTCCACAGGGATTTCGTGCGGTTCGCACACGGTTTCGCAGAATTTACACTTTAATTTCTGAAGGTCGGGCCGCCATTTCATTGCGCCGCCGCAGCCGTTACATCTTATTACCATCTGTTTTTCCTTTGTTCTTTTATGTTTAATTTATCTATTTCAGCAGACCGTTCCACTTGTGATAGTCGGGGTAATGCTCCTGTAAAAAGGCATAGAACGCCTTTGAGTGGTCATGGTGCCAGTAGTGTGCATATTCGTGCCAGAACACCGACAGCACCGTTTCACGGGGAAACGGTGCAAGACGGATATTGATTGAAATATGCCCTCTGTTATACGAACAGCTGCCCCAGCGTGAACTCATATCCTTGATGGTGATACGCGTCGGCGGAGGGTTAAGTCCCCGACTTTGCAGTGCCGCACGAACCTCCTCATTAAGCTGTCTGCACAGCTCTGTAAACCGCTGTTCGGTCATTCGGCGGATAAGCAGAGCAATGTTCTCCTCGTCGGGGTGACGGGTGAACACTCTGCATTCGTCGCTTTCCAGCACGGCGCACTCACGGAGGCTTTCGATTATCCGCACAGGGTAATCGCTCCCCAGCCAGCGGACGACTGTATTATCGGTCTTTCGGCTTTCCTCTTTTCGTGCAATATCGGCAAACGCTTTGAAGAAAAACTCCGCACGGTCGGCGATAAACCGCTCTATCTGAGCGATAGTCATACGGGGATTAGCGGAAACGTCTATAATGCCGTCAGCCTTCGGACGGAAATAGGCGTTCTTCATTTTCTTGCGTGTAAGCCGATAAGAAAGCGTTCTGCCGTCTGCCAGCGTTACAGTGCGTATCGGAATATCAGTGCCAGCCGCACTCTTCATAGTCTTTCCACTTTTCATTGTAGCGGACATTATCTGCAAGCTTGAGGCAGATGTAGGCAACCGCCGCCGCAACTACAATCACTGCGCCGAGAATGGGGAAAACGAGTTTTCCTGCAGGGCCTACCTTCTTTTCAATGCGTTCTTCAATAGTTTTTTTCATATCAGTTACCCTCCTGTAATGATTTTATGGATTTATGTAATTTCAAGGCAGTGACGGCAAACAAAATAGTCAGTCGACAGCCTTTTTGGTTTTGCGGTTTGTATAAATCAACCCTGATTTAACAGCACGTTATAGATTTCCCTCTTTGAGATACCTGTAACCTTCGCCGCCTGACGACACGCCTCAGACAGCTTTTCGCCGCCGTCGGCTATGCTTTTTGCAAGCTGAGCCGCCTGTTCAAGGGTATATTCCTCGTCAGCCTGAGCCGCTCCGCCAATTACGATAACATACTCGCCACGGGGTTCGGAGTTGTCATAATATGTGGACAGCTCGCCGAGCGTGCCTGAGATAACCTCCTCGTGCAGCTTTGTCAGCTCACGGCAGAGTGCCGCCTCACGCTCGCCGCCGAGTGCCTCGGCAAGGTCGGAAAGCGTCTGCTTCAGCTTGTGCGGCGCTTCGTAATACACCAGTGTGTGCGGCAGTTTTTTTATCGTGTCAAGCCGCTCGGCACGTTCCTTTTTCGGCACGGGCAGAAAGCCCTCAAAAGTCCAGCGGTCGGTGCTTATTCCGCTTACCGCAACAGCGGCAACAGCGGCATTGCATCCAGGCACAACCTCAACGGGAATGCCAAGCTCACGGCACTTTCTTACGAGAATAAACCCAGGGTCGGATATGCACGGCATACCAGCGTCGCTGATAAGCGCCACGGTTTTTCCCTCGGCAAGGTGCGCTATAATCTGCTCGCTTTTTTCCTGTTCCTTTGGCTTGTAGCAGGAGATAAGCGGCTTTTTTATCCCGAAATGCGTAAGCAGCTTCAGCGAAACTCTCGTATCCTCAGCGGCAATGATATCTACGTTTTCAAGCGTTTCAATTCCACGGGGACTGAAATCCGACAGGTTTCCGATGGGCGTGCCGACTATAAACAGTTTTCCCTCACAGCTCATATAGTCTTGAATACTCCTCCGTGTAGGATTTATCGTCGTTGCGTAAAATCATCGGCTTTTCAATCGTCATACCCGACGCCGCACCCTTCTTTCCCGAAATGAGAAACAGCCACGGTCTGTCGTTTATACTGTTGTGAACCATCGTCAGCGACTTCGGCTCGATTTTGTATTTGCGCATAGCCGCCATAACGTCTGATAAGCGGTCGGGCATATTGCACATTTTAAGCGTTCCGCCGTATTTCAGCAGCTTTGAGGCAGTTTTCACCACGTCGTCAACGTTGCACAGAATTTCGTGACGTGCAACCGCCTGTGCATACGACAGCTTTTCAAGTCCCGAATCCGCCTTCATATACGGCGGATTTACCGTTACTATATCAACGCTTTCAAACGGAATTTCATTCTGCGACAGTGTTTTAAGGTCGCACTGAACAGGGGAAATTATGTTTTCAAGGTTGTTTTCGCTGATGGTTTTTTTCAGCAGTGCAATAGCCTCCTCCTGAATATCAACCGCATACACAAGCCTTGGCCTGATGTTCTTGCAGAATATCAGAGGGATAATTCCACAGCCCGTGCACAGGTCGCAGACAACACTGCTGGAACGCACGCCTGCGTAGTACGCAAGCAGAAAAGCGTCCGTGCCGAATCTGTGGTCTTCGGAAACGTACATAGTAATCTCGCCGAGTCTGAAAGCCTCTGTTTTCATATTCTCACCTCTTGGGATTATTTTTGCTTAACCTATAAGAATCTGTCCGTCAGGCAGAACAATATTCTTGCGTTTCTTGCTGTTGAGAACAAGCGACATAATAATTGATATAGGTCCTACTCTTCCTATCAGCATTGTTACAATCAGCACGCAGTTTCCGACTACGCCCGCATTGGCAACCGCACCTGCTGTTACGCCTGCCGTTGAAAATGCCGACATTGCGTCAAACAGGCATTGCACCGCACTGTTGGCTTTTTCTCCGTCTACAGCAGGCATAGAAAGATACAGCACAACAAAGCACACTGCAACAGCCGCCATAGACAGCACCGTTGTAACAAGCGTTCTGTAAACCGTCAGCTTATCCAGCTTATGTCCCATAAGCTCAACGTCGTTCTTGTTCTTCATATATGAAACGACCGCCATTATCATAACAAGCAGGGTTGTAACCTTAATTCCGCCGCCCGTTGAACCGGGTGCCGCACCGATAAACATAAATAGTATTGTGCCTAGCTGTGAAAATTCGTTCATCTCTGCAAAGCACAGGCTGTCAAAGCCGGCTGTTCTTACGGTGACAGAGCTGAAATACGCATTCAGCAGCTTCTGCCAGAACGGCATATCGCCCATAGTGTCGGGGTTGGAGTATTCCGACAGCAGAAATAGAACCGTGCCGCTTACTGTAAGTATTGCCGTCATCAGCAGCACTGATTTTGTATGCAGAGAAAGCTTTCTGCGAGTGCGGATATTGAGAAAGTTTTCCCACACGATAAAACCAAGTCCGCCGAGAGTGATAAGTAAAGCCAGGGTAATAAGTATCACAGGATTGTCGTTGATGGTGATAAGGCTTGTGTTTTCCTGCTGTATTCCCATCAGGTCAAAGCCGCCGTTGCAGAATGCGCTTATCGCCATAAAAATGCCCATCCACAGCCCATATATTCCGTATTCGGGAATAAATACTATAGACAGAATTATCGCGCCAGCAAGCTCAAACAACAGCGAATAGCGGATAATGCTTACGAATATCTCACGGCCGTTCTGAAAGGTGTTTTCGCTGAAGTCGCCCGCCGCCGAGGCAAGTGTGTGGTATCCCAGCTTTTTACCAGCCGCAACGTTGAAGAACGTGATTATCGTTACAAATCCAAGTCCGCCAATCTGAAGAAGAAACGCAAGCACGATCTGTCCGAACAGCGACCAGTGGCAGAATGTGTCGTATATCGTAAGCCCCGTGACACAAGCGGCAGAGGTTGCTGTAAACAGGCAGTCAAGCAAGGGTGTGAACTCCCGTGACTTTGATGAAATCGGCAGAAACAGCAAAAGCGTGCCCACTGCGATTATTAAAAGAAACCCAATTACAAGAATACGTGCAGGGTTAAACCGCTTGCTTGCAGCTTTTTTGAATAATGCCATAAAATCCTCCTGCTGAGTTATTGCGATAATACGGTTTTCCCGTTTTGTGCGCTCTGTATTGATGTGGTTGATGTAAACGAAGTTGATGATACAGGTTGTACAGTCTGCACAGTCTTTTCCGACTGTTCAGCCTGTGAACTGAACTTGATGAAGTTACGTGCAGCCTCACCGAATGCATATACTGTATAGGTGTCAGTTTTTCCCACATTGTCGTAAGATGTAACTCCCTTGGGTATCTGCACCTTGTTGTAGGTTACAAGCAGGCACGATGAGGGAATTTCCTCGCCCGCCTTTACAATACTCACCTTCGTGTCCTTTGCAAGGAACTGGATAGTCGCCGCAAGCTCGTTTTCCGCCTCGTATATCACGATAGGCGGCGACTGCGAGTTGTTGTAAAGCAGAGCGAAAACCTCACAGTAGGGGGCGGTGCGTTCAATGTTCTCTCTGCCAAGCTTCGGGAGATATGCAACGCTTAAATATCCAGCCGACAGCACAAACACGCTGAACAGGCTTGCCGCTGTAAGTATGCCGCGGTGCTTTCTTGAACACGACACAAACACCATAAGCAGTGCATACAGTGTGAACACGCACGACGATAATATTAGATATGTCATCGGCGAGGGTGTTACCTCAACTATTCCCTTGAGGGGAAGTATATCCGATAAAACCCTCACGTTCTGCTCGTCGGTCATTTTTCCGTAGCTTAACAGTGCAAACGCACCGCATACATAGCCGTAAATTCCTGCACCGAGAAACAGCTGATGAAGTTCCATTCCGTACTGCACCGCAAACACCATTACAAGAAACAGTGCAAACGGAGCGAGGTTGTCGCCGCTTCTGCTTATCTCTGTGATTGTACTTCCGCTGTTTATAACAAACATCGACGAGAATATTTCAAGACAGCCTACCGCTAAAAACTGAAACAGCGCAAACAGCGTTATACGCAGGCTGTATTTATGCTTTATCGGCTCGTAGACCTTTGTATTGCTTTCGGGGGTTTCCACACGCTTGCGGATACCCTCTCTTATAAGCGACAGGATAAGCACAAACGACAGTGCAAGTGCCAGTGCGCCCGCACCAAGCGAGGATGTCATAAACGAGTAGGTTGCCGAAAACAACGAGGAGAAGAAATTCCCGATCGACCCTGACAGCGCCAGTGTGGGGTCTGCCCCCGACAGCTTTTCACGGAGCATTCCGCTTACAAGCCGTTCCGCCACGAACGACAGCGCCGCCGAGCCTGTGAATGCAACCAGATTCAGCACCTTTTCACGCAGTATAAAGTGAGCAAGCAGTACTGTTATCAGAATTGCGGCATTCACCGCCAGCAGCTGAAAATCCGCCGCATACGACACCGCGAACAAAAATCCCAGCAGCACCGACATAGTAAACCTTGTGCTTTTGTTTTTCTTGTCCCACGCTGTAAACACGCACAGCAGCATTACCCAGCACAGCAGTGCGGATATAGATTCTCCCCAGATATATTTGCCGCCGACAATGTACGACACGTACATTCCGCAGCTTATTGAAATCATCAGCTTATGCCGCACACGTGCCACGCCAAGCTTTGCCGCTATATGATACACTATCATCGGGATAAAGCTTATCAGCAGTGAATTTACAACCAGCATAGCCTTGTAGATGGCATACGGCGTATTGAACAGATAGAACAGCGGCACATAGAACAATGCCTGTATATAGCCGCCCGTCAGACCCTCGCTGAAATGAGGGCTTGCAAGCAATGCCGACCAGTCCTTGCCAGCGAAGAACGCCGCTGTGCCTGCAACGGTTATCTCGTCGGGGTGAATGGCAGGCAGTTCCATATTCCACGTTAAAAGGCAGTTCGCCACTACTGAAAATGCGTAGAGAATGAACATTATTCCGCTGTCGCCGAATGAACTGTAAAAATGTTCAAGTCGTTTTTTCACTGTGACGCCCTCCTTTCAGAATATATTGTAGTATCGTCTTTTGTATGCCGCACAACAATTACTGCTTTGTGAGAATTACTGCAATAAACACCCTCACGAACACCGTAACCAGCATACCGAACAGCGCAAGCAGTAAAGACGGTCTGCCGCACAGTGCAAGTTCGTGATAGTACTCAAGATTGTCTGTTTTGTTGTCAAAGCGTTTGCGGATTTTCTTAATCTGCCTTACGCAATGCTTGTAGTAGAAGAAATCGTTATACAATGCGAGGAAAATCGTAAGCCCTATACTCACCACGCCGCCTGCAATCATCAATGTGTTAAGCAGGCTGTCGCCGATATAACCAAGCTTATGCACAAGAAGGGGAAGACCCTCGGTAAGCAGAATAAACAGAGTAAGCAATGTTGCAAATCCGCTCATTTTTCTGTAAAACTGATTTATCGGGTATAACAACGCCGCACTGAGGTTGAAACTCGGCTTATACTTGCCAAGCAGGCAATTTGCAAAGCACTTCTGAAAATGGAAGTACGAGTTTGACGAGAAATACACCAGTTCACGCATAGATATGCCGTCCTTGCCCTTTTTGGGGTTTGACATACTGCGGATCATCGCTTCAAAGATTATGGGGTTTGCGTCGGCATTCATAAACTGAAGCGCAGGAAGCATCATTTCCTTGATTTCCTCGTAAGTCTGCCTGTCCACCTCGTTTTCAAACTCGGTCGGAGGAACTGCAACGCCCATTCCTTTTGCGTTGATCATATCCATCAGGCGGTTCTTTACTTCTTCCTCGTTCATTTCGGTGCCGTTTACAGTGATTATGGTATTTGCACCTGAGTCGTAAGCGTCGCCCTGTTCGGACGGATTCGGGGCGTCCTCGTCGGGAAGTGCACCGTGCCATTCAAACTCGCCGTGCAAATCCTGTAATGCACATTTGTTTTCTGCAAAATAGCAGGTTTTGTGATGGGGCGTGCCGCACTCAGGGCAGACTACCACCTCATCAGAATTTTTTATCTTCTGCCTGCACACAGGGCAGGTTTTGTTCAGAAATTTATTCATAGACGTTTCCTTTTATTATTCTATCGCTCTTTTTTTCCTGAATCAGAATTATCTGAATATACTTATACATCTTTTATTATACCACGTTTTGGTATGGATTGCAACCGTTAAGCGAAAAAAAGTGGGGCGCCGCCTCGCCCCTGCTGTTATTTTCTGACAGCCGACAAAACTTACAGACCGTGCAGTATTTCTCTTCAAACAAAAAAGGGACTGCAAAAGCAGTCCCTTCGTTGGTTATAAAGCTATGGATTAAACCAGCTCGATGATTGCCATCTCTGCTGCGTCGCCGCGGCGAGGGCCAATCTTGTAGATTCTGGTGTAACCACCGTTTCTCTCGCTGTACTTAGGAGCGATTTCGTCAAACAGCTTCTTAGCAACAGCCTCCTTGGTAACGTAAGAGAACACCTGACGCTTTGTGTGCAGTGTGTTAGCCTTACCAAGAGTAATCATCTTTTCTGCCTCTGCACGAACTTCCTTCGCACGAGTAACAGTTGTTTCAATCTTTCCGTTCTCCAGCAGATAAGTTACCATACCTCTGAGCATAGCCTTTCTGTGGTCGCTAGATCTTCCCAGTTTTCTTGAACCCGGCATTTTCTTTTCTCCCTTCTATGGAATTAACGCCTAAAACGTAAATCTTAATTGCTATCCTCGGAGTTCATAAGGTCAAGTCCCAAAGACTGAAGCTTGGACTTAACTTCGTCGAACGACTTCTTTCCGAGGTTTCTTACCTTCATCATATCCTCAGGCGACTTGTTTGCCAAGTCTTCTACGGTGTTGATACCCGCACGCTTGAGGCAGTTGAAGGAACGTACAGACAACTCAAGTTCTTCTATCGTCATCTCGAGAACCTTATCCTTGCGGCTCTCCTCCTTAGTTTCCATCAGTTCCTGAGGATTTGTTTCATCAGACAGCTCAGCAAACAGCGAAAGACGCTCAATAAGAATCTTTGCCGCAAAGGAAACTGCTTCCTTAGCTGAAATTGTTCCATCTGTCCAAATCTCAATAATAAGCTTCTCATAGTCTGTGCGCTGACCTACACGTGTGTTTTCAACGGTGTAGTTGCACTTGAGAACAGGCGTGTAGATACTGTCAATCGGAATTACACCGATAACAGGGTTCAGCTGATTCTTGTTCTGCTCTGCTGAAACGTAGCCTCTGCCTCTGTCAAGAGTGATGTCCATAAAGAGCTTTGCGCCAGCGCTGAGAGTTGCAATATGCATTCCCGGGTCGAGGATTTCAACCTCGCTGTCAGTCTTTATGTCGCCTGCAGTGACTTCACATTCGCCCTCGGCTTCAATGTAAATTGTCTTGGGAGCTTCGCCGTACATCTTAGCCCTGAGACCTTTGATATTGAGAATTATTTCAGTTACGTCTTCTTTTACACCCGGAATAGTTGAAAACTCGTGCTGAACGCCGTCAATCTTGACAGATGTTGCAGCAACTCCAGGTAATGAGGAGAGTAAAACCCTTCTGAGACTGTTGCCCAGAGTGTTTCCGTATCCGCTCTGAAGAGGCTCCAGAACGAACATTCCATAAGTTCCGTCTGACCTTAACTTGAAGGTCTCGATATTGAGCTTTTCAATTTTTTCAAGCATTTGGTACTCCTCCCACCAGCTCTTCCGTCAGCAATTCCCGCTGGAACTGCTTCAAGTTAATTATCCTGTACAAGAAGCGGTGCAATCGGAATTGCTCCGACTGCGCTGCCGTTAGTCAGCTAATCCGCTTCGCCGTATTCCTGTTAATTTTAAATCATACCGATACACACAGTATTGGCACAAAATTCCAATTATAATCCTATGCGATGATTTTTCACGCTGCCTTGTGGCAGGCTTTGTCCCACAGATATGAATTAAAAATAACTGCACTAAATATCTGTATGCTAAGAAGCAATTATTTAGAATACAGCTCGATAATCAAGTGCTCTGCAATCTCGAAATCGAGATCGTCACGCTGGAACTGACGTGTTACCTTAGCCTGCTTCTTCTCCTTGTTTACATCAAGCCACATAGGAGTAAGACGTCCGCCTGCAACTTCTTCAATCTGCTCGAACTTCTTGCTCTTCTTGCTCTTTTCGCAAAGAGAAACTACGTCGCCTTCCTTAACTCTGTAAGAAGGAATATCTACCTTTTTACCGTTCACACAGAAATGACCGTGAGTTACAAGCTGGCGAGCCTCACGACGTGTAATTGCAAGACCCATTCTGAATACTACGTTATCAAGACGGCTTTCGAGAATCTTGATGAGGTTTTCACCTGCGATACCCTCTTCCTTGATAGCGAGTTCGTAGTAGTGGTAGAACTGCTTTTCAAGTACACCGTAGATAAACTTCAGCTTCTGCTTTTCCTTCAGCTGCATTCCGTATTCAGAAACCTTCTTACGGCGAGCGCCGTCCTTCTGGAATCTCTTGGACTTCTTGTTTTCAGAGTAGCCGAGAACGATCGGGCTGATGTCAAGGCTTCTGCACTTCTTCAAAATCGGGTCACGATTTACTGCCATAATTTTATCCTCCGTTAATCAAATCAATATCGGCATTTCCACCGACTCTGAGCAAACGTAACGCTCAGATACTATTCTTTTAAAATCCCAAAGGGTGTAGGTTATACACGTCTTCTCTTGGGGGGTCTGCAGCCATTGTGAGGGATAGGAGTTACATCCTTGATGAGCTTTACTTCAAGACCAGCTGCCTGAAGTGCTCTGATAGCTGCCTCACGTCCCTGACCGGGGCCCTTAACGAAAACTTCAACGGTCTTAAGTCCGTGCTCCATAGCAGCCTTAGCAGCTACATCAGCAGCAGTCTGTGCTGCGAAAGGAGTAGACTTTCTCGAGCCTCTGAAGCCCAAGCCGCCTGCGGATGCCCATGAAAGAGCATTTCCCTGAAGGTCGGTGATTGTCACGATTGTGTTATTGAACGAAGACTGAATATGAGCTGCGCCATTTTCAATGTTCTTGCGCTCACGGCGTCTGCGAACAACCTGTTTCTTAGCCTGTGCCATTTATTTACCGCCTTTCTTATTACTTCTTCTTGTTTGCAATTGTCTTCTTAGGACCCTTGCGTGTTCTGGCATTTGTCTTTGTACGCTGACCACGAACGGGAAGTCCCTTGCGGTGACGCATACCACGGTAGCAGTTGATTTCTACCAGACGCTTGATGTTGAGCGCAACCATTCTTCTGAGGTCGCCCTCTACAACATATCCGTCCTTGTCGATAACTTCACGGATTGCATTTTCCTGGTCATCGGAAAGGTCTTTAACACGAATGTCGGGGTTTACGCCCGCTTTCGCCAGAATATCATTTGCGGACTTTCTGCCGATACCATATACGTATGTGAGAGCGATTTCTACACGCTTCTCTTTCGGCAAATCCACGCCTGCAATTCTTGCCATAGCTTTATCCTCCTTAAATTCTCTACGTTATTAGCCCTGTCTCTGCTTGTGCTTCGGCTCAACGCAAATTACCATTACCTTGCCCTTGCGCTTGATAACCTTGCACTTGTCACACATGGGCTTAACCGAAGGTCTGACTTTCATTGTATTACCTCCTTAAAAGGTTCTGCGGCGGATTCGGTGCGCTTACTTAGCACGCCATGTAATCCTGCCCTTTGTTAAATCGTATGGCGACATTTCAACAGTCACCTTGTCGCCCGGCAGAATACGAATGAAGTTCATTCTCAGCTTGCCGCTGATGTGTGCCAAAATCTGGTGACCGTTTGAAAGCTCTACCTTAAACTGTGCATTAGGCAGTGCTTCAAGTATTGTTCCTTCTACTTCCAATACATCTTCTTTAGACAAGCTTATTCACTCTCCTGTAATACGAACGAACTGAACGCTCTTAGCGTCTGCCGCAATTTCTTGTCCGTCATCTCAGAAAGCTCAACCGAGCCCTTCGTCGGACGAACGTGCTTTATATTCTTTTTTTTCGGGGAAGTGAGCTTGCGCTCTTTTCCATCGGCAACATACACCACATTGCCCTCAACAGCCGTAACCGCCATTGCTCTGCCGCAATCGTGGCCTGCGCTGCTTATCACAACACTTCCGACTTTTATACTGTTCAATATCATCAGTGGCTCTCCAGTGTAAGAATGATTGGTTCGCCGTTTGTGATTGCAACAGTGTGTTCAAAGTGACACGACAGACTGCCGTCTGTGGTGACAACCGTCCACTTGTCGCCGAGTATTCTGACATTCGGGAAGTGCGAGTTAACCATCGGCTCAATCGCAATTGTCATACCTGGCACCAGTCTTGGACCTCTGCCTGCCTTGCCTGTGTTCGGCACTTCAGGCTCTTCGTGCATCTCTTTGCCGATGCCGTGCCCGATAAACTTTTCTGCACACGCATAACCGCCGCTTTCAACGTGGGTCTGAATTGCATTGGAAATATCGCCTATGCGGTTTCCAGCAACTGCC
>JAZQBH010000318.1:0-6163 GCA_045545655.1 Oscillospiraceae bacterium | reverse complement strand
CCTTGGCTCACAGAACGACATGGCTACGATCCGACTTCCCTGTTATCGTTGACGCAGGCATCGGCAGACCCTCACAGGCGTGCGAGGCTATGGAAATGGGTGCGGCGGCGATTATGGCGAATACCGCTCTTGCTACAGCTGGAGATTTGCCGCTTATGGCGGCAGCTTTCCGTCAGGCGGTTGAGGCAGGTCGTAAAGCATATCTTTCGGGACTAGGCAGAGTGCTTACAAGAGGCGCTTCTGCCTCCGACCCCCTGACAGGCTTTTTAAGAGATTGAGGTGCGTATGGATAACAGATTTTTTGTAGACGGCGAGCACCTTTCCCCCGCCGCCCTTGAGAAAAAGCACCGACTTGAAACTGACCCCTCAAGCCGTACAAATCATACGGAATATATGGACGGAATGGAGAAAATCAACTCCGACATAATGGAAAAGGTGCTCTCCGAGATGAACAGCTACGACTATTCACGCTACTCTGCAAAGGACGTAAAAGCGGCACTTGAACACGAAAACTGCACAATAGAGGATTTCAAGGCGCTCTTATCCCCTGCCGCAGAGCCGTTTCTCGAACAGATGGCACAGCGTGCAAGACTTGAAACATCAAAGCACTTCGGCAACACAGTGTATATGTTCACGCCGCTTTATATAGCGAATTACTGCGAAAATTACTGCGTCTACTGCGGCTTCAACTGCTACAACAACATCAACCGTATGAAGCTGAATATGGCACAGATTGAACGTGAAATGCAGATAATTTCCGACAGCGGAATGGAGGAAATTCTCATTCTCACAGGCGAAAGCAGAGCGCAAAGCGACATCAATTACATCGGCGAAGCGTGTAAGCTTGCACGAAAATATTTCCGTATGGTAGGGCTTGAAATTTATCCCGTCAACACAGATGAATACAAGTATCTCCACGAATGCGGTGCGGATTATGTCACGGTTTTTCAGGAAACCTACGACAGCGACCGTTATTCCGACTTGCACTTGCTTGGACACAAACGTGTTTTTCCCTACCGCTTTGACGCACAGGAAAGGGCGCTTATGGGCGGAATGAGAGGAGTTGCATTCTCGGCACTTCTTGGACTTTCGGACTTCCGCAAGGACGCACTTGCAAGCGCTTTACACGTCTACTTTCTGCAAAGGAAGTACCCTCACGCTGAAATGTCGCTGTCTTGCCCCAGACTTCGCCCTATCATCAACAACGACAAAATCAATCCGCTTGACGTGCACGAAACACAGCTTTGTCAGATTATCTGTGCATACAGAATTTTTCTGCCTTACGTTGGGATTACGGTGTCGTCCAGGGAGAGCGAGAGCTTCCGCAACGGTATCGTGAAGATAGCCGCAACGAAGGTTTCCGCAGGTGTTTCCACAGGTATCGGCGACCACGAAAGCAAGTACAACGGCACAGAAACCGACGGCACAGAGGGCGACGAGCAATTCGAGATAAACGACGACAGAAGCCTCGACGTGATGTACAAGGACATCGCCGCAGAGGGCTTACAGCCTGTCCTCAACGACTACATTTATATGTGAGGTGCGTATGAAAAAGCTTGATACAACAATGTATTTTATTACAGACAGCACATTCTGCGGCGAGGAGGAATTTCTCCGCCGTGTAGAGGAAGCGTGCAAGGGCGGAGTAACGCTTGTTCAGCTCCGTGAAAAGGAGCGTACAACAAGGGAGTATCTAAGTCTTGCGGAAAAGGTACACGAAATAACAATGCGTTATGGCATTCCCCTTATCATTGACGACAGAGTTGACGTAGCCCTTGCGGTAAATGCCGAGGGCGTACACGTAGGGCAGTCGGATATGCCTGTTAAAATCGCACGGCAACTGATGGGCGAAAACAAGATTGTCGGTGCTACTGCAAAGACCGTGCCGCAGGCGGTTGAGGCTTACGAGCAAGGTGCGGATTACCTCGGCGTAGGTGCTATCTATCCGACTACAACAAAGGTTAAAACCGTGCTGACTTCTGTTGACACACTGAAAGAAATCGTGAAAGCTGTGCCAATAAAGGTAAACGCTATCGGCGGTCTTAATAAGGATAATATCAACGTACTTAAAGACAGCGGAATTGATGGTATCTGTGCTGTTTCGGCGATTATGAAGGCTGATGACCCTAAAACTGCCGCCGAGGAATTAAGGGAGGCTTTCAATGAACTGCAGAATTAAAACCGCCCTTACCATTGCAGGGAGCGACAGCAGCGGCGGCGCAGGAATACAGGCGGATTTGAAAACTATGCTTGCAAACGGCGTTTATGGAATGAGCGCAATAACTGCTCTCACTGCTCAGAATACGATGGGTGTTACTGCAATTTCAGAGGTCACACCTGAATTTCTCGGACAGCAGATAGACGCAGTTTTCACTGATATTTTTCCCGATGCAGTAAAAATAGGTATGACCGCAAACGCACAGCTTATTGAAGTAATTGCACAGCGGCTCAGCTTTTACAATGCGAGAAACATAGTTGTTGACCCCGTGATGATAGCCACAAGCGGAGCACGGCTTATTTCGGAGAATGCAGTTGAAATGCTGAAAGAAAAACTGCTCCCGATAGCTGATGTTGTAACACCGAATATCCCCGAAGCCGAGGTGCTGTCGGGAATGAAAATATCCGAAAAAGCGGATATGGAAAAAGCGGCGAAATACATCTGCGAAAGCTACAGCTGTGCGGTACTTCTGAAAGGCGGCCATAGTATAAACGACGCTGACGACCTGCTCTGCGAAAACGGCGGAATAACGTGGTTTGAGGGCAAGCGTATCGACAACCCGAATACCCACGGAACAGGCTGTACGCTGTCCTCTGCGATAGCGTCAAATCTCGCAAAGGGACACAGCCTCACCGCTTCCGTGACTCTCGCAAAGGAATATATCTCAGGCGCACTTTCAGCTATGCTTGACCTAGGCAACGGCAGCGGACCGCTTCACCACGGGTTTGAAATCAAATGAAACACACAAGAAACAGGCACACGGTTGATTTCCGTGTGCCTGACGGTGTAATATAATGTGTTTTTCGGAAGTTATGTACCGAAACCTGTTTCACTTATCTGTTTTTTCATCAGACTTTTTCAATTCAGAAGTTGGTTCCAGCATTGCTCCAAGTTTATCTGCCGCAATGTCTTCCACGGAACGCAGAGAATATCCCAGTCTGCTGACGTTTAAATCTCTCGTACTCTCCCCCGAATATCACCTTTGACATTACCTAAAATTATGAATCATACAGCGGCTTTCGAGATATACCAACTTTGCTCTGCAGTCAGGTGTAAAAAACGTTACACTTAATTGTAAAACCTCACTTTTGAATAAAAATGAGCCCGATAGCGTATCGGGCTCATTCTCATACAATTTTTTATTCTATGGCTTACTGGTCTGTGCCGAAATCTGCTTCGAAAGCTGCAACAAGCTTTTCGGGCCAATCGGAAACAGGTTCAAGGCGTCCTGTGAAGAAACGGAGTGTTTTCGGCTCGTGTACAAAGCGGAGTCCGCCTACAAGGTGTCTGTGGTCGTAGAGCCACTTCACACGGTCGATGACGTACTCGGTCTGCGAGAGAGTAAACACACGTCTCGGGAAAGCCAGACGAACCATTTCAACAGAAGCGATACGCTCACTGCCATCGGGGTTGCGCTCCTCGGAGAGTGTACCACGCTCCATACCTCTGATACCGCCGCACAGATACAGCGCCGCAACAAGCGAGCCAGCAGGATATTCCTCAGATGGAATGTGGCTCAAAACCTCTCTTGCATTGATATGCGCACCAAGACCGCCCGCAGGTGTAATCATCGGCACACCGTAATCGTCGAGAACGCCAACACAGTGCTTGATGAACTGAGGTCCCTGAGAAATAACGTCAAAGTCCATTGTTTCCTCAAAGCCTATAATCATAGCCTCCATTTCCTTTACGGACATACCGCCGTATGTAAGGAAGCCCTCGTACATTGTAACGTAGTCCTCCATCTCGTGGAAGAGCTTTTCGTCACGGATAAGTATTCCGCCGCCTCTGGAGAAGCCGAATTTTCTTGCGGAGAAGTAGATTACATCGTAAAGGTCGGCAATCATTCTTGTGATTTCACGGATAGACTTGTCCTTCATTGATTCTTCTCTTACCTTGATGAAGTAAAGGTTGTCCTGAAGGAGCGAAGCGTCAAGGATAGTAACAATGCCGTAGGATTTAGCAAGCTCTGTAACCGCCTTCATATTCTCGTAGGAGATAGGCTGTCCGCCGATAAGGTTTGTACCTGCCTCAATTCTGAGGTATGCGATATTCTCTGCGCCCTCTTTTTCAATGCAAGCCTTTACCTTGTCAAGGTCGATGTCGCCCTTGAACGGAAGTGTGCTTTTTTCAACAAGTCCCTCGTCCTTTACAAGCTCCTCAACATGACCGCCCAAGGTTGTAACGTGAGCCTTGGATGTGGTAAAGTGGTAGTTCATAATTACACAGCTACCAGGCTTTACAAAGTGACGTGCGATAATGTGTTCGCAGGCACGTCCCTGATGTGCGGGGAGAAGGTGCTTTATACCGAAAATTTCAGTGAGCTTATCGTTCATACGGTAGAAGGTTTCACTTCCGGCGTAAGCGTCGTCGGCTCTGAGCATAGCGGACTGCATTTCATCGGACATAGCGTTTACGCCGCTGTCAGTGAGCATATCCATAAATATATCGCCATTGTGAAGAAGGAATGTATTGAAACCAGCCTCCTTGATTTTTTCAAGTCTCTGCTTTGCGGGAAGCAGATTGAGCTTCTGTACAATCTTAACCTTGTGCATCTCCATAGGGAGCGGGTCGTGTCTATAAAATTTAATTTCAGGCATTTTTGTTTCCTCCGTAATTATTAAAAATAAAATACTCTTTTATTGTAAACTAAAATTATACATTTGTCAAATTGATAATAATGATGTTGATTATTGAAAAAAATGATGAAAACTCTTGAAAAATGCAGAATTATAAGGTATAATAAATTCAGGCGATTATTACACAGTTTTTTACCCCTTTACATAAGCGTAAAGGCGGATTACTTTGGAGAATGCTATGGAAATACGAAATCTGAAAACCTTTTTACAGGTAGCTGAAAGGAAGAGCTTTACAAAGGCGGCGCAGGCGATGAATTACACGCAGTCGACCGTGTCAACTCAGATAAAACAGCTTGAAACGGAACTAGGCACGCCACTTTTTGAGCGTATAAACCACAAGACAAATCTTACGGAACGTGGAGAATTGCTGATGAAACACGCTCATCAGATTATCAATATTATCGAGGAAATCACCAACGACAACGCTGATTCAGACAACTGCGAGGGCATAGTACGCTTTGCAATGCCGCCTTCGGTGTGCAATATTATGATGGGCAGAACATATATGACGTTCCACGAGAAATACCCCAACATCAAGGTGAAGATTGTCGAGGGAAATACCGATGATATGTTGCATATGCTTGACCACGGCGACGTTGACCTGATTTTCGTTGTGGACAGGCACATCTTCAACAAGGAATACACCGTAGCGTCTGAAAACAGAGTGGAAATGCGCTTTGTTGCAGGAAAGGATTTTGCGCTTGCGGGCAAAGAAAATCTCTCCATTGAGGAGCTTGTGAAATATCCGTTCGTGCTGACCGAAAGGAATTTAAGTTACAGAAAGCTGTTTGACGAAAGGCTTGCTGAACTCTCGCTTGAAGTAAATCCTGTTGTTGAAATTGGCGATACATACTTGCTGTTGGAACTGATTGAGCTTGGTATCGGGGTTTCATTTCTCCCCGATTATGTAACAAAAAAGGCTTACGAAGAGGGAAAAATAGTCTACCTTGACGTAAATGATTTCAATGTTGAGGTGTGGAGACAGCTCCTTTACAGAGAAAACAAATGGGTGTCGCCTGCAATGAAGCGAGTGGTTGATTACTGCTCAGAGGTTTCTGAAAAGATTTAGGGAATTTCTGAAAATATTACGCAAAAGTAATCACATAGCCTTGATAACAAAGGCATTTTACAGAGCAAAGAACGTGTAAAACTTGTAAAAAAATTGTGTTATAGCTTATTATAAAAACCAGTTACTTAATCGGGTGTCTTATGATGGTTTTCAACTTATCAACGGAACATTTTCTCGGGTCGGAGAGATAAATTTCGTGGTGACGTCTGCCATCAGAAAAATCTTCCGTATAACCGT
>JAZQBH010000317.1:0-7724 GCA_045545655.1 Oscillospiraceae bacterium | reverse complement strand
AGATATTCAGGCTTGCCTGTATCTGTCTTATCCTTGGAAATAATAACATAGCCGTTATACGCTGAGGTTGCCACTATTTCCTTTGTTTCGGAATCTATCAGCAATGCCGCAGAATCAAGTCCCGTTTCTCTATCAATATTGCTATCAAAATAAAGTGAAATTATCCAGTTTCTTTGGGCGTCACCAATTTCAGGATTGCTGATTTTTCCCTTTGCCTCGCTTACTGTAAATCTGCATTGCAGTTCAGTAACCATATTGATTATAATATATTCTATACCTGCAATTGCTGTGCCTACAACCGCTCCGATAAGCGTGAAAATAATAAAGTTTTTCAAAAAGAAATCTTTGAATTTTTTCTTTCTCATAAGAATCCTCTCAATCTGAAAAGCCGTCAGAAAGTAACTTGCTCAACCGATTACCCGTTTACCCGATTGCACAGATACCCGATTACCTGTGTTTATTCGGTCAATCGGTCAATCGTTCAATCGGTCAGCTTGTAACCCTTGCTTATGACGGTTTTAATCTGTGCGCCTGCACTGCCAAGCGCTTTTCTCAGTTTTTTGATGTGATTGTCAACCACTCTGTCGCTGCCGAAATAATCGTAACCCCAGATTTTATTCAGCAGTGTGTCACGGTCGATAACCCAGTTTTTGTGCTCCATAAGATATCTGAGAAGTGAAAATTCCTTCGGTGCAAGCTCTGTTTCTCTGCCGCAGACGGTAACCTGCAGAGTGATGCAGTCCATACGGATTTCGCCACAGACTATTTCACGGCTTATAACCATACCCTTTGCACGCTTCAGCTGAGCGTTCACCTTTGCAAACAGCTCTGCAGGCGAAAAGGGCTTTACTATGTAGTCGTCACAGCCAAGCTCATAACCGTAGAGGACGTCCTCTTCTCTTGCTCTTGCGGTAAGGAAAAGCACGGGGACTATACTGTTTGTGCGTATCTCACGGCACAGGGAAAAGCCGTCGATACCAGGCAGCATAATATCCAGCATTATAAGGTCGAATTCACGGCTTTTGATAAGCTCAAGCCCTTTTTCACCGTCCTGCGCAGTAACGATATTTATAGAGCCGTCGCCTTTTGCTGAAAAATAATCCTCAATTACCTCACGTATCTGATTGTCGTCTTCGACCAGTAAAACTGTGTATGCCATAATCCCTCATTCCCTTCCTGTAACTATAATTTACCAGATTGATGTATCCTTTGTGTGTCCTTCGTTTGTCTTTTTTCATTATACCACAAATAAACGGATTTGGCAAGAAAAACCTCCTGTGAGAAACCACAGGAGGCTCTTTCATCTGTTGATTACAGCAACTGCTATCGTGAGATACGACGCAAACGCAACCCACAGCAGATACGGAATATTCAGGTATGCCGCCGCAGGGCTGATTTTACGGAATTTCACCATCATCACCACAATCATCACAAGCAGCACGAGAATAACCACTGCCGCCGCCCACAACGCTTCAAACCTGAAAAACACAATGCTCCACGAAAAGTTTACTGCAAGCTGTGCCCAGTATACCGTAAGCGCTTTTCTGATTTGTTTTACGTTGCTGTCGGTCTTTTTTGAATAAATCAGATATGCCGAAATTCCCATCAGTGCATAGAGGATACCCCACACCACAGGGAACAGCCACGAGGGCGGCTGTAATGGCGGCGGCTGATACATTTCAAAAAAGTCTTTCATACTACCCGAAAGCAATGCCGACACCGCACCGATTGCCTCAGCCGATAAAACGAAAACCAGCAAATCGGGAATGTTTACCTTTTTCATAATTATTACCCCTTTCAGTTTTCACACGCAGAACTTCCGTCTGCTGTCGTTCAGGTAATAATATGTTATGATTAAAGGACTTGCTTTATTCCGACATCGGCAAACGACATACTTCTATCACACTCGTACTTATTGATAAGATGTTGTTTTTCAGTGTCAGATACCCATTTTTTCAAGTATTATTACAAACATTTCAATATCAATCAAGCCATAAGTAAGTGCTTTTCTGCTGCTGTTGATAAGCTCCTTCATCTCAGAATATTTCTTCTGATACCATAAAATCCAGAGGTTGAAACGCAGATAAGCGGCTTCCTTATACGCAATGCGGTCCCAATTAAGCTCGTTTGCTTTGGTGAGATACTCGTTCATTTTTTCAGTGTCGCCAAGATGATAATAAGTATCTGCCATATTGAGATAATCAACGCCTATACTGTCAGCATCGTCAAGCTCCATATCTTTTTTGAGTTCTCTTTCAATGCCCTTGATAACACACAATGCACCCTCTTTGTCAAACTCGCCTGTCAGCATATATTTTATTCTGTTGCAGAACGGTTCTTCACAAAGCTTTTCGTCCTCGTCAAGCAGTGTTTCATAATAATCAAGCACTTTCTGATAATCGCCCATATACATATAGCCGCCAAGCATCTGAGTGTCAACATTGACGCCCGTTTCCTTTGCCTTCAGCTGACATTCTATCGCTTTTTCATACTCACCCATACTCTTATACACTGTTCCGAGATAAGTGTAATTTCTTGCAATGTCATTCTGACACTTTGCATATTTGTAGAAATTATCAATGCACTCCTGTGCTTTTTCCCTCATACCGCACACAGCATAAAGGTCTGCCACACTCAGCCAGATGTGTTTATTTGAGCCGTCATAGCCTATATTTCCAAAGTACAGCGGAAATGTTTCAAGCAGCTTTGCACCCTTTAAACATTTTGACTTATCGCCCGTCAACACAGCCATTCTGTCATAGAACATATAAATTGCTCCACAGCCAGTTAATGTGTGCCAGTTCTTAGCGTAGGTAGCGCTGTATTCTTCAAGCGCTGAAAGCACCTTTTCATCAGTTGTACAAAGCGACCATGCACACAGAACGAAAATCCGATTTGCGGCATTATCGTCAATTGCAAGCCATTTGTCGGCTACCGGTTTCATCTTGTGGTATTCGCCGAGCGCCGCATAATTGTCAACAAGAATTTCATATCCTTTTTTAAGGTCTACGTCGTGGTCACTGCATTTCATTGCTTTCAGAATGTATTTGATTGAATCATTGGTGCGCTTTATGTCGTTGTAGAACATACCCTGTCTTGCGTATTTTCTTGCACCATCGGGCAATGCTTTTATCCGCTTTTCAAGGACTTTTTTCATTTCTGCGTCCAGCTTTATGTTGTCATTGAACTGAAGAGAATATGACATTTTCTGATAAATCAAATCTAAATCAAAATGCTTGTGACGGCTTATCTGCGGCAGCAGAGAGCCATTCTTTTCAATGTGCTTCAGCAGCTTCAGATACTCAACCTTTCTTTCATCGCTGTATGCTGTCCGCCAGAAGTTCAAATCTCCAAGCACAAGTATTCTTGCCGCCTCATACGCCTCATAGCGTTTCTTCTCCAGAGGTCTGATAAGTCTTAACAGTCTTTCCTTGCTGTAGCCCTGAATTATTCCGCTTTCATTATAATCTATCATTCCTTTCAGAAGGAGAAGGACTACTTCGGCACGCTCGGGTAAAATTACGGTCAGGTACTCCAGATCAAGATAAAGCTTTTCACGCTCGGTTGTGCTTAAATTGCAGTCTGCATAAGCACGCAGCAGCAGAATAACAGCCGACGAGGGGTATTCATTCAGCAGAATACTGCACTGTTCAATGCACTCCTCGTATTTCTTCTGCTCGTAGAGGTAGCGAATCTGAATTTCCTTCCATTCGAGCAAATCAATGGGGCTTAATTCCGATTTGTCTGCTTTTTGCAGTTCCTCGTAAGCCTTGAAATCGGGTGCGGAGTTTTCGCTGTTGAAATCCACAAGGCAAGCCGCAACAAGGTATTTCCAGCCACAGCGACCCTGCTCAGACACCTCGGAGAGAATTTTTTCTGCGTCCCTTTCACGGCTTGAACGCAGATAAATTCTGCACATTTCTACCTTTTCCTCATCGGAAACGGACAGATTTTCAGAGAGCTTCTGAGTATAGCGCTCCTCCATAAGCTGATACAGCTTTTCCGCATAGCGCTCCGCACGGTGCTCACTGCAAAGATATGCAATCTGCTTTACCGCCATATACGCTTCAAAGTACATCTCTGCCTTTTCACAGCACTTGTAAAGTCTGTAGAGATAAGGCATATTTTTAAGCGGCGCACGCTGATACAATTCAGTTAAAAGCTCACGTGCAGCTTCGTCCTCGCCGTTTTCAAGCATAATCCGTGCGTTGAGCAGCAGAATATCATCGCACTCCCCGAAAAGAGAAGTAAGCTTTTTTACATCACGTGAAACGTCCTTGCCGCTTTCAAGCTTTTCGATTACCTTAAAGCATTCAAACGGCAGATATGTAACGGGCTGCTTATTCAGATTACTGCGCTCTTTCTTATCCATCGTATCGCCGTACATAATGCAATGCTCCACGAGATATTCATAGTCCGTGAAAAACGAGTCAAAATCAATATTGCTCTGAATAATCATCTTATCGAAATCCACAAATTCCGAGCATTTCATTTTGCAGTTGATGTTGCGTTCTGAGTAGTCGGTGATTTCATACTCATTCGGCGAAAATGAGAAAAAACCATCAATGTACTTCAGCACGCTTTCGGGGAAATAGCGCCTCAGCTGATTATTTCTGAACAGATATTCACGCACACGTTCTCTGCACTTATCGAAGTACACAATCTGATATGGAATATCACCACGCAGTAGTTCGTCCCACTGTGCAACATCGTTTCTGCGTGAGAAGTCTGCGAGCATAAGGCTCATTTTGTCCCACCATCTGCGGACTTTTATCTCTATCTGCCATTCCTTTGATTTGCGTGGGTCTACCCTTACATAGCTTCTGCCGCTGTCGTCGTTTTCCTCATCATCTTCATTGTCATTTTCGTTTTCATCGTCGAAGATGATTTCGTCCTCATCGGTGTAAGCCTCAAGAGAAAACTCCTCTGAGATATCATTCTCTATGGGCTGTGCGTTGTTTTCAGCATACTCAAGTGCGGATTCGTAAGCCTCACGAAGCTGCATAAACTCCTGAGGGCTGTCCTCAGGGTGAGTAACCCTCAGCTTTGCACGGTATGCCTTTTTGATTTCACTTTTATCAGCAGTAGCGCTGATGCCAAGTATTTTCCAGATATTCATAATAATACTCCTGTATCACTTACAAATCCATTTTTCCAAGCTGATACCTGAACATATCAATTTCAACGTTTCCCACCACATCAACATTGGGATTATTGTTGAGAAGCTCCAGTGCCTCACGGTATTTTTTATCATACCACAAAATCCATACGTTGCGGCGGATAGTGTAGGCGTGTTTCTCAGAAACTGAATTCCAGTTGTATTCATCAGATTTTTGCAGATACTTTTCTGACATTTTCTTGTCGCCCTTTGAATAATACAAATCGCTTAAATACAGATAGTTCTCGCCGATGGTATCGTCGTTGCAGCCTTCTTTTTGCTGTTTGTCTATCAGCTTTTCAAGGGTGTCTATGGTAAGCGACAGCATTTCTTCATCATAACAGCCGTTTTCCATATAGTAGGTGTGTATCATCTCGCCGCCTATTTTATCTTCTTCATCGAAAAGGGTGCGGGCTTTTTTGTAGTCGCCGAGTTTGAGATACATTCTCAGCTCCTTTACACGGGTAAACAAGCCACGCTCTCTTGCTTTCTGATAACATTCCTTTGCCATATCAAAATCTTCAAGATACTCATATGCCTGTCCTATCCAATCCAGCATATTATTCAGATTATCAGGAGTGCGTGCATTTCTGAATGCCTTATTGATAGCGGCACGGGCTTTCTTTTCTTCTCCTACACGTGAGTAAAACAAAGCCATATCAACATAAACATTCAGATAACCTTCGCCGCCAACCTTTCCGAAGATTTTCAAGGATTTCTCAGCAAGCCTTGCGCCTTTCATAAACCACTTTTTTTCGCCTGTTATCACTCCGAACTGCATATATAAAGTTGTAATATTACAGGAATCTCTGAATACCTGCAATTTCTCAGAATAAACCTCTGCCAGCTTATCAAGCTTTTCAAACAGCTTTTCGTCATACTCGCTGATTTCGTCACCATAAGCGTCAATTATTTTTTCGCAGGCATTTTCATCGATTTCCCACAGCTTATCAGCAATTTCTTCTGCCTTTTCAAGGTCGCCGTTTTCTATATACTTCGGAAGCAGAAGATTATAATACCAGATTAAATCGCTTGTGTCTGTGCATTTCTCTATACCTTTCAGCACAGCCTCAATTGTCTTATTCGCCTGATGACTGTTGTAATAAAATAATGCTCTCGTTTTTCTGACAGAATCACACTCATCAAGTGTGTATATCGCTTCTTCAAGTGATTTCCGCAAATCTTCAAATAGTTTAAAGTCATACTGTACATATAACGCCCTTGACATTTCGCTGTATATCGAATCGAGGTCAGTAAGACCATACTTGCTTACCTTAGGAATATTAAAATCATTATTCTTGATTTCTTCGAGCAGTGACAGCCACTTTTTCTTGCGCACATCAGACGAATTTCTTTCTCCATCTGACAATATCTCATAAAACTTGTGCTGAACATAATATTTATCACTGACAACCAACAACACCATTTCAGCATCGGTTAAATATCCAAGTCTTCTCCGATAGGTTGCAAGCAAAAGACGGATTTCGGCCCTCTGAGGATACCTGTACAACAGAAATCCCAAACCGCAATAATTCTTGTACATATCGTTAAGCAGATAATCCGCATATTCTCTTATTGTAAGCATTGCAAGCGACTGCGGATAAATGTCAAGCCACTTGTTGCACATAGCAATACATTCCTCATAGCGTTTCTGCTCAAAAACATAACGCACCTTGATTTCTTCCCATTCAAGCAGGTCAACCGTGCCGATTTGAGATTTATCAAAGTTTTCAAGTGCAGTGTAGGACGGGATATTTTCCTCCACCACGCTCTTGTTGAACTGCACAAGGCAGTCTGCAACGTAGTATTCCCACGTATTTCTGCCGCTTTCGCTTACGGAGGACAGGATTTTTTCAGCGTCCTTTTCACGGTTTGAACGCAGATACATTCTGCACAATTCAACCTTTTCCATATCAGAAACAGGCTTGTTTTCCGACAGCTTTTGTGTGTATTCTTCCACAATCAGATTTGACAGGTATTCTGCACGCTGTTCTACCATAGCGTGGACATCAGTCAGATAAGAAATCTGTTTTGTCAGCATATATGCCTGAAAAAGCATTCCTGCTTTCTGGCTCAGAACAGACAGATATATCAGATAAAACACCTTGTTAAGCGGCGTGGTAAGATACAGTTCACGCAAAAGACTTCGGGATTTTTCGATTTCTCCCTTTTCAAGCATAACCGCCGCATTGAACAGCTGTATATATCGACATTCACCAAACTGTTCTGTTAATTTGTCAAGCTGGTTTTGCATACTTTCGGTCACTTCACCGTTTTCTTCGAGTTCATCCAGAAGTATAGAAAATTCAAACGGCAAATATGTGGCTTTCTGCCTTTTCAGGAGCTTGCTTAAAGATAATACTTTTTGTGCGAATTCATCTTCATTATGCTGGGAAACTTCGATATCATATTCTTTTTCCGCAAATCCGTCCTTCATATTCAAGCCTGTAACATAGCAAAAGCGTCTGAAACCATATTGGTTAAACAAATCAAAAAAGTCATCTACCGAAACGCCTTTTCCCGGCTTCAGCAAATCAAACTCGATATATTCGCTCTGACGCATACG
>JAZQBH010000316.1:0-7846 GCA_045545655.1 Oscillospiraceae bacterium | reverse complement strand
ATTTCTGAGTTGATGTGTTATTATGTACAGCAGGCTTAATTGGAAGATATTCGGCAGGTTTCACAATAATTTCACAAAAAAGGCTTGAAATCCGTGGACAAGTGTGGTATAATTCAAATCAAAGAGAGTGATTCTCTTAATGTTATGATGGCTTACGTTTTGAAAGGAGTTATAGAAATGGGATTTCTTGAAGATGTTTTCAACACAGGTAAAAGCGTTGTTTCAACAGCTGGTAAAAAGACAGACGAGGCTGTCAAGATTTCAAAGCTGAAGATTAAGGAATCGCAGATTAACAGCGAAATCAGAAGCAAGTTTGAAAAGCTTGGCGAGATGATTTATCAGATGAAGAAGTCGGGCGAGCAGGATAACGTTGCTTTTGAGGCGGCTATCGCTGCGGTTGACGAGTGCTACGCTCAGCTTGACGAGCTTGACAAGCAGAAGGACGAGCTGAGAAATCAGGTTGCCTGCCCTGCCTGCGGTCTTAAGACCAAGGATGAGAATGCTTTCTGCCCTAAGTGCGGAGCAAAGCTTCCCGAAAAGCCTGTTGTAGAGGTTGAAAAGGATAAGGCAGAGTAATTCAGCCTGACGCAGATATCTGCAAAAAGTAAAACAAGGGGCTGTGCAATGGCACAGCCCTTTTTGTGGTGCTTGTTATTCCTCTTTTGGTTTGGAGAACACACAGCCGCAGTAATTCTGGCGGTAGAGCCCGTATTCCTTTGACAACTCGATACTGCGAAGATACCCTCCCTTTTTCTTGAAGTCCGACGGGAGGAACTTCACTGTCGGGAGGTTGCTTTCAGCGGCATTGCGGTTTATCTCCTGTTCGAGTGCCTCGCCGATTTCGTTCAGCTTTGCAGCATTCTTCAGGGGACTTATGGAAAGCGTGGTGCAGAAGTAGTCAAAGCCGTTTTCGGCGGCATATTCTGCGGCACGGGATAATCGCAGATGATAGCACTTGAAACAGCGTTCGCCGCCCTCGGGGCATTGTTCAAGTCCCTTGGCGATGTCGAAAAATTCGTGAGGGTCGTAGCGGTCTACAACCAGAGAAACTGGGTTTTTCACGGAAAGGGCTGAAATCAGCTTTTGCTGTTCTTCTGCACGCTTGAGAAATTCTTTTTCGGGCGAAATGTTCGGGTTATAGTAAAGCACGGTTATGGAAAAATACTGAGCAAGATATTCAAGGCAGTAGCTTGAACAGGGCGCACAGCAGGAGTGCAGTAACAAACGAGGGGTGTAATCAAGCGACTGGATAAGGGCGTCAAGCCTGCGCTGGTAATTTATTTTCTGTTCCATAAAAATTTTTCCTTTCACGTGAGTATTTTTTGGGTTTGGGTGCGACTAATAGGATAGAACGATAAATCACAATCTGTTTTATCGTTTGCCTGATAAGAAAAACGTTTTTCGTAGAATTACATATATTCGGTGCAAATCCCCGTGCCGAATGTAAAAAAGGGGTTGATATATCTGGAAAACGGTGCATATATGCGGTATCTCGACGGAGATGACAGCGCAGTGGCAGAGCTTGTCCGTGAGTATTCAGACGGACTTATTCTGTATATTTACAGCTACGTGCGTGACCTTGATACTGCCGAAGAACTTTGCAATGAAACGTTTATAAGGCTAGTGATGAAAAAGCCGAAATTCAAGGGGAAATCCTCATTCAAGACATTCCTGTATTCAATCGGCAGACACACTGCGCTTGAATATCTTCGCAGGCACAAGCGCCGCCGTGAAATTCCGCTTGACGATGTGGGCGAGCTGAAGTCGGGCGACAGCCCCGAGCTTGCTTATATCCTCGCCGAGCAGAACGAAACGCTCCGCAGTGCAATGCTTAAGCTGAAGCCCGAATATTCACAGGTGCTGTGGCTTACATATTTCGAGGATTTGTCAGCACAGTCCGCCGCAGAGGTTATGAATAAATCCGTTCGTTCTGTGGAATCGCTGCTGTACCGTGCAAAGCCTGCTCTTAAAAAAGAGCTTGAGAAAGAAGGATTTGAATATGAAAAACTATGATGAACGCACCCGATATATTCTTGAACAGCGCAATATCCGTATTGAAAAGCACCGCAATATCCGTGGAACAATCACCGCCGCCGCTGGAATGGCAGGTGCGCTGGCTATTGTGGTCGGCACGACTGTTGCAATGAGCGGCATTGCGGGAAGAGATGGTCTGTCGTCTGCCGTTGCACAATCGGGACAGCTTGCCGCCGAGGCCGAAAGCGGAAAAGAATTTGACGGATTTGATAAATCCGCCGCTTACAGTGAATATATCTGGCCGTTAGACAAAGATTTTGATGATATAAATACCAGTGGCAAAGGTTGGCAAATCAAAATCAACATTCTTAACGCAGGTGAACGTAATGTAAATGTATACGCTGTAAGGTCGGGTACAGTTGCACAGGTTGATGCATTTATGCATGATGACGGAAGATATTACAATGTTGTTATCGACCACGGCAACGGAATATCCACTTTTTACTCAACATTCGCAAGCGAAAACCTCGAAGTTGAAAAGGGACAGAAGGTAAAGCAAGGCGATATTATCGGCACAACATCACGTAATGTGGATAGTGGCGTTAAATTTGAGATATTCAAAGACGGGGTTTCAGTATGTCCCTTTGATTATATCCCGTTGCCCTCTGATGATTACGGCAAGCCTGATATTGCAATTGATAATACTGAAATTGCTAAGCCCCAGTTAAATCTCCCTGATAAGCACTTGTTTGTTCTTAAAAATGACTACGATACACCAATATTCAATTTCAGGATGGAAGAATTTCCGAATACCAGTTTCGTGCTGGATAAAGATAAAAATACACTCTTTATAAACGGTGCAGAGATTTTCAGCGGCATGCCGATAAATTCGCTGTATGTTGCAGACCTTAACGGCGACGGCTACCGTGAAATCGTAGCTGATGTGAATTGGGATTTGCTCTGGGGGTTGGAAACAGGGGATTCAAGAATATTCGCCTACGATTACAAGAACGACGCCCTTTATCAGCTTGCCGACAGGTTCAACTACAATTACTATACCACGTTCTACAATAACGAGGTCGGCTACGAATACAGAGCCTACGGCAGTACCTGCGGAGTGGCAGACGGCTCGGGCGAGCTTACGCTTGACATTATGACTAAAATTTCGGGCTATACCCCGAACTGGGAGGCAATGACGCCCGTGCTGAGCGGCTGGGACATTAACAGTTCGCTGTTCAACACGCTTATTTACTCCGATGGTGATGCGAGAGTTACGGTATTTTTCCGTATGAACGGCGAGCCTTCGCAGATTACAGACAACGATACCGCCGCCGCTGGCTACAGCGCCGTATATAAAACCGAGTGGCTTGAAACCAAGGACAAGGACGGCAACACGATAGCGGAATTTACCATAAACGATATGCCTATCCGTGTGACGTTCAACCGAATGGCAAAGGAAAAGCTTGGCGATGTTATCGGGCTTGCAATCAAAGCGTTCAGGCAGTCTACCGTGAGGTATGATTATTGTACCGAAGACACGGAGCTTGAAAACTATATCGTTCAGACGCAGGCAAACAGCAAGAATGAGATGTATCCTGCCAGCTATATTCCGCCCGTTGCTCTGAAACTTCGGTTTGAGGAATGCACCTTTGCAGATGAAAACGGTTTTTCGCATATCGGCGTTGATTATTCCAGTGCGGATATTGCTGGGGCGAAGGTGTTTGCCGCGCAATCGGGAACAGTAATTATGATGAACACCGACCTTTCCCATAGATACGGAAACTTTGTGGTTATCGACCACGGCAACGGAATGAGTACCCTCTACGCACACTGCCAGAGCCTTGCAGTTGAAAACGGACAGACCGTAGAACAGGGTGACGTTATTGCCGCTGTCGGCTCAACAGGGCAAGCCTCAAAACCGCATCTCCATTTTGAAGTGCGCATACACGGCAGAGCTGTAAATCCCCAAATTTATATCAGTAAATGACATAGTCCTCTCAGATAATTTATATTACTTAGCCTGTGCAGATTTTCTGCACAGGCTTTGATTTTTTAGTTATTTCAGCTTTTTCCATTCTGCCACGGCGAGTTGGTCACAGCGTTCGTTTTCAGCGTGACCTGCGTGTCCCTTAATCCACACAAATTCCGCTTTGTGCACATCAAGGAGATTGAGCAGTCTTTCCCACAGGTCGGGGTTGAGGGCGGGCTTGCCGTCGCTTTTCTTCCAGCCACGCTTTTTCCAGCCCTTTGCCCAGCCTTTGGTAATGCCGTCTACGACATACTTGCTGTCGGTTGTGATACGCACCTCGCAGGGGTATTTCAGCGCCTCTAAAGCGGTGATAACGCCGAGCAGCTCCATACGGTTGTTGGTAGTGTGCGGGTCGCCGCCGCTTATCTCCTTTTCGTGACCGTCACAGCGGAGAATTGCACCGAATCCACCTGGGCCTGGGTTTCCGCTGCAAGCACCGTCTGAAAAAATTTCTACAAATCTCATAGCTTATTTTTCTTCCTTTAACTGAGCCGTGGTCATAGCTTCAAGCAGACTTCTGCGGAACACGATAAGCAGTACCGCTACGGGGATAAGCATAAGCACTGCAAGCGCGTACAGCTCGCCGAATGCGGCTCTGTTATACAGTGTTTCCATAAATGCAGAGAGCGTGTCAAGCTTTTCGGTGAAGGTTAAGTTGCCGCCTGTTATTCTGCCTGCTTCAAAGAGTGTGAGGATTGTCACAGCGGTTATAGCTGGCTTGATCTGCGGCAGAACAATTCTGCGGAGTATCGAGGTATGCGTACAGCCTTCAAGCTTTGCGGCGAGGATTGTTTCATCAGGGATTTTTCTGATATTCTCACGCAGCAGCACAAGGCACAGGGGAGATGCGATATACGGCAGAATAAGCGCAGACATCGTATCTGCAAGACCTGTATTCACCAGCAGAACGTAATTCATAGTATACGCAAGCGCAGGAGTAAGCACAAGCGACAGGTTAATCACTGCGTTGATAGTTCTGAGCATAGGGGCTTTCACCTTCGCGAGTATATAAGCCGCCGTTGTTGTGATTACTATTCTGATAACGGTTATCACAGCCGCAATAACAAGCGTGTTGAACAGAAATCTCAGCGGTTGAGTGCCGCTGTCTCCGCTGCTTGCAAACAGCGTGCTGAACGTCTGCAGTGAAAACGACTTCGGGAAAAAGCTCTGCGGCACGTCACGCAATTCTGCCAGTGGCTTTACCGACTGCATAACCGCAAAGAAAACCGGCAGCAGAACAAGCATTGCGGCAATAGTCAGAACAGCGATAACCGCAACGTCTGCCGTTTTCGAGATGATAGTACGCTTTTTCTTCTTTTTTGCGTCAAGCTGCTCCTGAGTGAGCGGAACTTTTTCGGGCTTTTCAGTTTTTTCTGTTGCTTTGTCTTTGATGGCTTTCGCCTTGTCCTGCAATGTGCTGAGAAGTGATTTTACTCGTGTGATACTCTCGGCGGATTTCTCGGAGCTGCCAACAGGTTCAGCATTTTCGGACGGCTTTTCGTCTGTGCTGTTGCTCTGCGGCTTGTTGGCTGATTTATCAGCCTTATTAACTTTATCAGCCTTGCTTTCTTTGTTTGCCTTATTCGATTTGTCGGACTTGTTCCTGTCCTTCTTGCTGTTTTTCGGCGAGGGCTGGGAAACCGCCTTATTGTCGGGAGTATCGGGGGTATCGGGAATTTCAATAGTAATATAGTTTTCGGGGTTGGACCGAGGTAAGTCAACGCCATGAGTTTCGTTGCTTTTAGCGGCTGTATCGGCAGATTGTGAGGTCTGCACGGACTGCGTTGCCTGTGCGGATTGTGCCGCTCGCTTTGCCGCTTTGTTCTTTTTCTTGCTCAAACGTCTGACCCCCTTACTTGCTGAAGATACCGCACAGCTTTCTCACGATAACGTAGAGTATCAGAGAAAGCAGAACGATTATAATGCTTACAGCGTTAGCAGTGCCGATGTCTGAGCTTTGCAAGCAAAGTCGGAACATATAGTCTGTAAGCGTCATATTTTCGGTAGTTACTGTAAACACGCTTCCTGCGGAAAATGCCGAAGCAATCTGCAGTACAGCCGCAAAGCACAGGTGCGGTGCGGCGGCAGGAGCGGTTATAAGGAAAAATTTACGCACACGGTCTGAGATGCCGTCGATTTCAGCGGCGTCATACAGCTCGTTTTCTTTCTTTTCAAAGCCCATAAGAACAGCGAGAAAGCTTATTCCGAACGTGCTCCACAGCCTTATCAGCTGTGTAAGCAGCATTGAAACCACAGGCTCGTTCAGCCAGTCCTTCGGCTGAGTGATTACACCAAGCGACATCAGCAGTCCGTTAAGCGGTGCGGCTGTGCTGTCGCCTGTGAAAAGTCCCCATACTGCAAACGCACCGCACACGAACGACGGCAGTGAGAAAATCACTGCAAACACCACACGAAGCGGCTTTTTCAGCTGGCTTACGAGAAATGCCGCAAGCGTTATCAGCACAAATCCGCCAAGCCCTGTTATCAGCAGGGAGAAGAGCGTGTTTTTCAGTGCGCCGATAAATTCGCCGTTATCGGAAAACAGCTGTGTGAAATTGTCAATTCCGTTGAAGGACGGGCTGTTGGGCAGGTTCCATTCAAAGAATGCCATCGGCACCGCCGCAATCAGCGGTACAACGGTGAAAAGCACAAACAGTACAAGAAAGGGAACGAGCATACCGTAGATACTGCGGTTGCGCTTGATTTCGCTGAAAACAGTAGGAAACTTTTCCTTTGCCACAGCGGTTTTGTCAGGATTGTTTCTGTTCGGCAAGCTTATCCCTCCTCGTGATTATGTTGTGCGGAAGTAACACCGTGGCGGTTAAGCTCGTCAAGGTACGCAGTGCGTGGGTCTTCGCCTTGCAGAGTGCGTTCAAGGGCTGAGTAAACCGCATTTTTAAGTTCTTCCGATGTGGAAATATTGTGGATTTCAAGAGTGCTGTTGCGCTGAGTTACAATCTCACGGAATTCAGCCTCTGTCCACGATTTGTTTGATATAATCCCTGTATTTGCAGGGGAGTAGTAATCAGCACCGAATGCGTTAAGCAGCTGCAACTGAACCTCGTCGGACGAAAACCACGACACGAACTCCCACGCAACGCTTACATTTTCGCATTCATCGAAGATAACAGCGCCGAGCGAGGCGGCGTTTGCAGAGCAGTCAAGCGCTCTTACGCCGTCAACGGTGCGGTAAGTTCCGGGGATATGTGCAACGCTCCATCTGCCTGTAAGTTCGTAGGCATTGTCTGAAAGCTGAGCGGAGAACGAGGAGTAATCTGCGATTACAACGGGCGTTTCGCCAGTTCTGAACGAAGCGAACGTATCGTTTTCAGAGAACGGGTGATTTCTGCAAAGCTCAGCCCATTTTACAAATGCCGCAACTGCGTTTTCGCTGTCAGGTGATTTGTTCTCTGCCTGAGTGAGCATAGAGAGGAATATATCGCCCTCTTTAAAGCCATTATTGACAGTTTCTGATGAAATCATCGGTGTTTCATAGCCGTTTTCGGAAATCACAGACATAACCTCTGCAAATTCGTCCCACGTCTGAGGGGCGGTCAGCTCAAGCTCTGAGAGAATGTCAGAGCGGTAGAACAGCATAGGAAAGCTGTTGGTGAGCGGCACTGCGTGAACCTCGTCGTTATGGGAGTACATCTGCGACAGTCCCTCGGGGAAACGTCCGTACACCTCTCCGAAATCCTGTATTTCGTGAATGTTTACCGTAGCCCCACGCTCCCAAAGCGTGCAGATTAAGTCTGCGTCTGCATACAAGGCGATTTCAGGGCCTTTTCCTGAGATAACAGCGTCGTAAAGTGCGTCGTTATCCGATTTGATGTTGATTTTTAC
>JAZQBH010000315.1:0-3257 GCA_045545655.1 Oscillospiraceae bacterium | reverse complement strand
GGGTTGGCGGGAAGATATAACTCACAACCAGCCTCTGTCAGGTTTAATAGTGCACCTTTCATTGCATCTTCAAAACTGTCAGAATTTGCTGCCATCTGATTTCCGTAGAAGTGATAATCAGCTGCGTTTGCTGACACAGATGTTGTAGCAAGCGTTGTTATTGCCAATAAACCTGCAAGTGATTTTTTGATTTTCATAATCATTCCTCCTCATTATTTCTTAAAGTTCTCGACATTTAATGGAGCCCAGTAATCTGCGGCACAATCACGACAAGCGTCACGGTCGGTATTGTTGATAGAGGCATAATACGCATCACCCCAGAATTTCTTTTCACAATAGTCACAAGTCTTTAAACCGCAACCTGACAAGGAAAGACAAATTCCCCCAATTACTGCAATAGCCAAAATCCTTGAAACAACTTTCTTCATATCAATACCTCCAAAATATAATAAGTAAAACAATTTTGAAGTATTTAACAGACACAAAATACAACAAATATTGTTCTCGTGAACTTATTATACAACAATCATTGTTATTTGTCAATATCTTTTTCACAAATATGTTATAATTTCTAGTGAAATTACACAAAATAAATACAAATGTTGTTGGAGGGAAGCTATGCGGCATTATCAGAGAATACGTGATTTGCGTGAGGACAGGGACTTAACTCAGGACGCCCTTTGCAAAGAACTTAATATGCATAAAACTACCTACACAAATTATGAACAGGGCAAGCACACAATTCCTCTTGACTTTGCCGTTACCCTCGCAGATTATTATGATGTAAGTGTGGATTATATCGTAGGTCGCACTGACTGCCCTCGGTCGGTAGCCACAGGAAAGCTCAGTGCTGATGAAGAACTTATTATCAGACTGTTTCTTCGTTTGAGCGAACGCAATAAGGGCAAGGCGGAACAATTCCTCGAACAGCTTTATGATAATCAAATGAAAAATAGCAGTATTAACTGATAAAAACTGCTCTTTTCCCGTTAAAACTTGGTTTGTGTTTATTTCCAAAAAACATAATGAAAAATTAACAGTATTTGAGAAATCTGCTTGACAACTTGAAATAAATCGTGTATAATGATAAATAAGGAGAGTTTTTCTACTCTCAAATCAATAGAATTAAGGAGATTTAATACGATGGCACTTACCAATAACGCAAACGTGTTGAAGTGGGTTGACGAGATGGTCGCTCTCACCAAGCCTGATAAGGTAGTATGGATTGACGGCTCTAAGGCTCAGCTTGACGAGCTTACAGCAGAGGTCTGCGCTCTTCCTGCTGACAGCAAGGACGTTATGTCTCACCTTAACGAGGAGCAGCTTCCCGGATGTCTGTACCACAGAACCCTCCCCAACGACGTTGCTCGTGTAGAAGACAGAACCTTCATCTGCTCCAGAGAAAAGGAGAATGCAGGTCCTACAAACAACTGGATGGATCCCAAGGAAATGTACGCAATGCTTACACCTATGTATGACGGTGTTATGAAGGGCAGAACAATGTACGTTATCCCTTACTCTATGGGCCCTATCGGTTCTCCGATTGCTAAGGTTGGTGTTGAGATTACTGACTCCATCTACGTTGTTCTTAATATGAACATTATGACACGTATGGGTGTTGACGCATTCAAGAACCTTCCTGATGATTCCAACGACTTCGTTCGCTGCCTGCACAGCAAGGCTGATGTTGACCCTGAAAAGAGATATATCGTTCAGTTCCCTGAGGATAACACTATCTGGTCTATCAACTCTGCTTACGGCGGTAACGTTCTTCTTGGTAAGAAGTGCTTCGCACTCCGTATCGCTTCCTACCAGGGCTGGAAGGAAGGCTGGATGGCTGAGCATATGCTTATCCTCGGCATCAAGAAGCCCGATGGCGATATCAAGTATATCACAGCTGCATTCCCCTCTGCTTGCGGTAAGACAAACCTTGCAATGCTTATTCCTCCTGCAGTTTACAAGGATGCAGGCTATGAAGTATACACAGTAGGCGATGACATCGCTTGGATGAAGCAGGGCGAAGACGGCAGACTTTACGCTATCAACCCTGAGAACGGCTTCTTCGGTGTTGCTCCTGGTACAAACGCAAAGAGCAACTTCAACGCACTTGAGTGCACAAAGAAGGATACTATCTTCACAAACGTTGCTATCAACCTTGATACCAACACTGTTTGGTGTGAAGGCCTCGACAAGAATCCTCCTGTTAACGCAGAGGAGTGGACAGGCATCAAGACCAACGGTCAGGAATGGACAGCAGAGGGCAAGAAGCTGGCTCACCCCAACTCTCGTTTCACTGCTCCTGCAAAGAACTGTCCTTGCCTCTCCAAGGAATTTGACAATCCTAAGGGTGTTCCTGTTTCCGCTATCATCTTCGGTGGCAGACGTGCTTCTACAACACCTCTGGTATATCAGTCATTTGACTGGAACCACGGCACTTATGTAGGCTCTGCTGTTTCTTCTGAAACAACTGCAGCTGCTACTGGTGCAGTAGGCGTGCTCCGTCACGACCCGATGGCTATGAAGCCCTTCATCGGCTACAACGTATGCGATTACTGGCAGCACTGGATTGATATGGGTAAGAAGCTTGGCGACAAGGCTCCGCTCATCTTCAATGTAAACTGGTTCAAGCAGGACGAAAACGGCAGCTTCATCTGGCCCGGATTCGGCGACAATATGCGTGTTCTCGACTGGATTCTCAAGCGTGTTGAGGGTACAGTAGACGCTGATAAGACTGCTATCGGTTGGCTGCCTAAGGCTGCTGATATCAACATCCAGGGTATCGAGGACGAGGTAACTCCTGAGATTATGGATAAGCTCCTCGCAGTTGATTCCGACCTCTGGAAGAAGGAAATCGCTGAAATGCGCCGTTACTACGATGAGGACATCGAGGCTAAGGCTTGCGGCCGCAAGGTTCCCGCAGAGCTCAGAGAGCAGCTCAGCAAGATTGAGGCAGCTCTTTAATCCGAGAGTCGCTAAGGCGATTTAATCACAAATAGTAATACCCCGTGAGGTTTTCTCACGGGGTATTTTGTTATGCAAATAAGCTTATATCAGGTTCATACTTATCGTCAATCAGAATATAATTCTGATCGTATTCTTTTGCAAGTTTAAGAGTGTTGGCGTTGTCCTTGAGAACGCTTTCCATTGTGCAGTAGTTATCATCAAGCCGTTGTTCAATTACGTTTGCGTATTGCTTGATGTCTGCGAAATGGTTTCTGATATATTTCTCGCTGAAAACAAGACAGCAGTATCTGATG
>JAZQBH010000314.1:0-3879 GCA_045545655.1 Oscillospiraceae bacterium | reverse complement strand
AAAACAAGATACCTTGTTCCGTAAAAAACATATCGCAGACATATCACAAATATTAAATCAGAGGTGATAAGATGAATTCACAGATGAAGAGAGGTACGCTTGAGCTTTGCGCACTGTCTGTTGTAAATCGCGGCGACTGCTATGGCTACGAGCTGGTGAACAGAATTTCAAAGTGTATGGAAATAACCGACGGCACGATATATCCGCTTATGAAGCGTCTGAAGGACTCAGGACTTATCGACAGCTACATTGTGGAAAGCACCGAAGGTCCTCCACGTAAGTACTATAAGATAACGGACGACGGAAAGGCTGAGCTTGAGCGTCTGTCGGAAGAATGGTTTGAGTTTGTAGAGAGTATAAATGAACTTCTGAAAGGGGATAACGCTGATGAAAGCAACGAGTAAACAAGAGTTTTTCGACCTGCTGGGTTATGAGCTGAACAGAATAGGTATAGAAGACACAGCTGAGATATTCGCAGATTTTGAGGAGCATTTCGCAGATGGTGCAATGCGTGGCATTCCTGAAAGCGAAACCGCCGACGAGCTGGGCGACATCAAGGAGATTGCAAGAAGCTATCTCAACCTTGAAAGCTCAAGACTCAACAGCATTATGGCTAGAGATATTGAGCATAACAAGATAAGCCTTACAAAGCCTGGTTACAGCGTTCCTGCTGACCTGTCGCTGGTTAAGGAGGAAAGTCAGGATATACAGGATATTCTCAATTCTGATAATATTCGTTCTATCACTCCCGAGCACCTCACAAGTGAGATTTACCCCGAAGCACCTTCGTCAAGCGGAGTAAATTCGCAGAATGTATCAGGTGCGGCAAGCGGCAATGAAAACACTTCTTATTCCGCTGACAGCACCTCAGGGCAGTCTGCAGCGAACAGCGGCGACAAAACCGTCGGCGAGGCACTCTCCGACGCTGGCAGAGCCGCAGTAGACGCTGCAAAGGTTACAGGTCACGCAATAGCACAGGCATTCGCTAACGGCAAGGTTAAATCTGCTGTTACTGAGGCTGGAAAATCTGCCGCTGAGGCAGTAAAAACCGCAGGCAAGTCTGCACACGACGCAATCAACAAGGCAAAGGCAGAGCACAACGCAAAGCACGAGGAGAAATCCGACGCACAGTACAGCGACAAGTATGCTGAGGACGTTGCTCCCACTGCAGGTGAGAGCACAACCTACACCGCTGACCAGACCAAGAAGTACGACAAAATCTCCGACTTCAAGGGAATGAAGTCTGATGTCAATAACAACAAGCTTCTGGTTGCAATTCTGCTTGACGTGTTCTTGTGGAGCTGGCTGCTTCCGATGATTGCAAGCGGTATTATCGCATTCGGTGGATTCAGCGTAAGCGTTCTGCTGGACGGTATCTTTGAGGCATTCCAGCACGGATATAACTGGATAAGCGAGCTGTGCCTTATGGCTGCAAAAGCGTCGCTTGGCGGCATACTGATAATAGTTACTATTCAGTTTGTAAAGCTGTTTATAAAGCTTGTAAAGTATATTATAGTCCTTCATTGCAAGGCTATCTATAATGTGTAATGGGGGTGTGTATCGTGAGATTGGGTATTTTGCATGGCATTATAGGCTTTGTAGGAATAATCGCATTCATTGTGATAGTTGTGGCGATTATAGTAACAAGTAAGGGTAAAGACTGCACAAAAAGACTGCTTGGATTTCTGATACCTGTTTGTATAATAAGCTTTATCGGATTTGGCGTTACAAGAGCGATTTTCGGCAGAGAAAGCTCCCACACGGAAAGCTATTATGAAAACCTCGGTCAAAATTGGATTTTCAGCACTCTTGCAGAAACTGACGACAGCTGGGAGGTAGTAAACGAATTCCCCGATATTCACTTGAATAGCGCAGGTGCTACTGTCATAGTTAACCAGACAGACAGTGACAGAATACAGATTGCCGCAGATGTTCCCGCCGGACGTGAGGTGTTCGTAGGCGCTTACTATTATGATGACGACCTTGTAATTGAAGTACGCCCTGAGTATATAACATTTATGGACTTTGTTGACGATTTCGGAAAGGTGTTTTGGAATAATGATGTGTTCAATTATCCCGAGGGAGTAACAGTAACCATATCCTTCCCGAAAACAGTTTATGACTACCTTACCATTCAGCAAGGCTCGGGTAAGCTATATATTGATGAGCTGTATGCACGCAACGAAGATATTACAGTTGGCTCGGGTACATTTGAGATGAGAAGAGAAAATGTGCTTTATTCTGATTTCCTGAACCTTACAATAGGATCTGGCAACGTGAAGATGGACAACATCAGACCAAGTGTTTACAGTATAGATATGGGCTCGGGTAAGTTTGCTATCAGTTCATTCTTCGGCGACGGTGCAATAAATATCGGCAGCGGTAAGGGCAGTGTAGCCTTTGCACAGGAGTTTGAGGAATGTGAGATTGATATGGGCAGCGGTGTGCTTGATATGTATATCACCCAGGGCGGTGCAAATGTTATTACTAATATCGGTTCGGGCGCAGTCAACATAAACGCCTACGGCATTGACCAGAAGTTGACAGGCGAGGACGGCATTATGGTCGGCGGCGGCTCTGCTACAATCAATATTTCAATGGGTTCGGGTAAAATAAACATACTGGAAAGCGCAAGCGCACCTCAGATTGAATTTACTACACCCGAAGTTCCTGTGATTTCCAACGCTTCTGATTCTTCAGTAGCATCAGCAGTTGAACCCGTAGACCCCGTTAAGCCCGTAAAACCCGTTGAGCCTGTTGTAAGCTCAACAGCGGCATAATCCAATTAACTTGTTTAAAAGCGGAAGTGGTCTTGTATAAAAGCCGCATACGTTTCAGCATAATCTTCGCACTCTTCCGCTTTGATATTACTAATCAAGAGTTTTAATCATATTTCTGAAAGGAGAAATAATTATGGCTGAAAAGGTTATTTACACATTTACAAACGATATCAATGAGGTTTCCGTATGCTCGCTCGGTGCGAAAATCGTAGTGGAAACACACGCAGAAAACGGCATTACCGTTGAGTACGACAACCCCGAGGATAAGCCTGAAATTCAGGCAGTGCTGTGCGGCAAAAAGCTTACCGTAAAGGAAACAGCTACCTTCAGACTGTTCGGCCCGAAGCCCGCAAGCGACTATCAGATTACAGTAAAGCTTCCCAACAGACATTTCACAAACCTTGATATCAACACTGCAAGCGGCGGCGTTGAAATCACTGACACCACAGTAACAGCAGACAAGTTCAGACTTAACACTGCTTCTGGCAATGTTACTGTAAACGCATTCTTCGATGAGGTGAACGTAAAGTCTGCGTCTGGTAATATTCAGATTACCAATCCTACTGCCAACAAGGCGCAGAGCTTTAAGGTTGGAGCGGCTTCAGGCAACATCACCGCAGATTATATGTCAGAGAAATACTGCGTTACTTCCGTATCGGGCAAGACCAACTTTACAGGCGCTTGCGGCGAGGGCGACATCAGCGTAACCTCAGGTACTGTAAACGTAGGCTATTCTGAGTGGAACAGCTGCCTTAAAATCAGAGCTGTAAGCGGCAACGTGAATATCTCCCTTCCTGCAAACAGTGGAATGGATATCTGCTTTGACGGCGTTTCAGGCACAGTACGTACAGACCTCGGCGGCGAGAAGGGCAAATTCATCAACCTCGGCAAGGGAACCAAGGGCGAATTCGGCGGCGACAACAAGCATTGCGTTGACGTAAGCCTTGTCAGCGGAACAGTAGTAATTGCACAGGCAGATAACTCCGCCGATGTGCAGACTTCCGCAGAGGAAAAGGAAACCCTCGCTGACTAATTACTCTGATAACCATACAACTTCCCCTATATAGTGCAGTGACCGCCTGCTCATAAGAACAGGCGG
>JAZQBH010000313.1:0-2854 GCA_045545655.1 Oscillospiraceae bacterium | reverse complement strand
ATCAGCCGCATTTATTCGGATATTCTGAAAACGCTCCCCAACGGCTACGAGGGTGAGGCGGCGGCGCTCTTCCCCGGGTACAACATTACCCCAGGAATGAGAAATGAAGATGTAAGGGAATTTCAGACGTATCTGAGGGTTATCGGGCAGAATATTGCGGCAATCCCTATAATTGATGTTACTGGCTACTATGACGCGGAAACTGAACGTGCCGTGCGTGAGTTTCAGGCGCTTTACGGCTTAGACCCCTCAGGGATAGTAGGCGCACCCACGTGGGACGCCCTCGGACGAGAATACAACTTTATCCGCTTCGGCACACAGCGAACAGGATAATCTTCAATCAAGAAAAACAAAATCCGCCTCTGACCATAGGGGCGGATTGACATTTAGTGCAAATTGTGCTATAATAGTAGTATATGCAATTTCACTTTATAATTGTGAATTCCGAAGGAGCATTACAATGGAATTAAATCCGAAAATCAAAGAGGCTTTAATAAAAACAGATTTCATTAAACGATATAAAAATTTATCTGATAGTTATAGCGCACAAAGAACCTCGTCTGAAAAGCGGTTAGCATATCCCGAAAAAGATGAAGTTATAGAGATAATTCAAGAACTGGGCTACTCTTGTACATTTGAACAGAAAGAGAAATTCTACAAAATCACCGAGCAAAAAATCGGAGATTTTACATATTGTGTTCACATCATTCTGCGTGACGGTATGGCAGATATGGTGTGGGTAGTCGAGGAAAACGGAGAACTTCTGCTTGGTGCTCCGCTTGGAGTATGTTCAAAAAGGCTTACAGACGGCGAACGAATAAAGAAACCAGTTTTCAGCAGTTACGAGGACTTAGGAGAAATCCTGAAAGCTTTGTTTGTTATGTTCGAGGATTTTAAAGCGGCACTGTCTGAATAATCTTACAGGCTCTGTTATAATTTAACAGAAAAGTGATGAAATATGAATGATTTAAAAGAATACAAGGAACACATTGATAAAATGTTCGCAGACTTAAACATCAGCGAAAAACGCAAAGTCGCCCTTATGTCTATGGAACGTCAGTTCAAGGCGTACTGTCAGCTTGCGGAAAACGCAGACTGGAACAGGCAGTCTGAATACAGAACGCTCCTTGACGAGTGCTGGTCGGCGGTGCTGAACGATTCCCCGCTCGGCGAGGAAGTATGGGAAAAGCACAGCGGCATAAAGCCCTCAGCGGTAAACAGCGTCCGTGAGGAATACACGAAAATCCCCTTTGCGTATACCAACATCTTCGCCGACAACTTTGAGGCTTTTCTAGAAATGCTGCTTGACGACACAGGCGGCGAGGAGAGCTTTCTGATTTTCTGCTGAAATATTCAAAGGAAAACAATTACAGCACACAAACAAAGGACAGGCTTTTATCAAGAGAGGTGAACAATCAGCATAACGACACAGATTTTCAGCGTTCTGTAACAAAATTAACCGACGTTATAAACTGGTGCAATCAGACGGACAATCTGATTTTTCCGTGATTTCAGAAAGGAAAAGATATGGATAATATAGTAATAAATCTGGATAAAACTCCCCAAAAATTCCGCTCTTATGCCGAACAGGTGATTGAGGATTTTGTAAAGCTGTTCCGTGATTACACAAAAATCACCGAACCATATATGAAAAGGCTGAATGAGCTTTTCGAACAAAACAAGGGCGTTATCCGCACAGTGGAAAACTGGCACGACTTTGACGATTACTACGCTGAAATGGATAAACTCAAAGACGACTGCAAGCGTGATAAGCTTGAACTGCTTTCGGGGCATATCACCGATAACATTTATATTTCGTCAGGCGATATGTATCCAAGCAGGTTCAGCTATTTCAACAGCGGCTGTACGATACATTTCATTATGAAATCCGAGAAGAAAATCACACTGGACGCAGTCTTCACAAACGAGGGCTACGAGCGGCACAGATTTGTTCTCCGCAAGGATAACAACGTGTGGAAACTGGACTGGATAGGGCTTAGCTATGAAGAAGAAGGCTATGAAAGAAAAGCAGATTTCTTATAATTCCCATTAAAAGGAGGGTTCATCGTGAAAAAGAATATAATCATTATGGTGCTGGTTGTGGTGTTTTCACTTGCAATCACCCTGATTGACGGTTTTGTTCAGCCGAATTATTTTGTTAAAATCCCAATTAAAATCGTCTTTTTCCTCGCCTTGCCTATGCTGTTCTTTCTGAAAAACAAGGAAGAACTGAAGGATTTGAAAAAGCTGTTTACTTTTAAAAAGAAGGGTCTGCTGCACGCATTTCTGCTGGCAGTGGGAGTGTATTCAGTCATTCTGGTCGGCTATTTCTTAACGAGAAACGTGATTGACTATTCCAACGTTACAGCAAGCCTTACAGGAGGAATGGGCATCACCGCAGATAACTTCATTTTCGTTTCGCTGTATATTTCGCTTATGAACTCACTGCTTGAGGAGTTTTTCTTCAGAGGGTTCGGATTTATCACGCTTAAAAAGTATTCCTCACGGAAAACCGCCTACATATTCAGTTCAGTGATGTTTGCGGTTTATCATATAGGTATGCTGTTCAGTATGTTCAGCTTTCCTGTTCTTCTTCTGCTGCTTGCAGGACTTATCGCAGGCGGCTGTATCTTCAACTTCCTCAACGAGAAGAACGAAAACATCTACCCCTCGTGGTTTGTACATATGTTCGCAAACTTTGCAATAAACACTATCGGCTTTATCCTGTTCGGTGTAATATAAAAACACAACGCCCTGTAATCAGTACAGGGCGTTAATCTATATAAACTCCGCAAACGGAGCTGTTTCAGAAAGGAGAGCCGCACAAAAATGAAATATTGTCAGAAGGAAAAGC
>JAZQBH010000312.1:0-21787 GCA_045545655.1 Oscillospiraceae bacterium | reverse complement strand
GCCATAAATGGTAGCGGCAATCGGATTTGAACCAATGACACCCTGGGTATGAACCAAGTGCTCTAGCCAACTGAGCTATGCCGCCATATATTTTCGTGGTTCTGAATTTCTGGCTCAGTCCCAACGACTATATAATTATATCATATTATTTTCGATTTGTCAACAAATAATCACAAAATATTTTTAACAAACAGCGCCAATAATGGCAATCAGAATTTATGCATAATGCACAAATTCAAAAATATTTTAGAAACTTGATAAAAAAGTATTGACAATTCAAATGGTTTGTGATATAATTATTAACGTTGATGATTACTGGGGCGTAGCCAAGCGGTAAGGCAGTGGACTCTGACTCCATCATTCCGAGGGTTCAAATCCTTCCGCCCCAACCAATACGAACGAGAACTTCTGAATTTCAGGAGTTCTCTTTTTTGTTTATTCATCCGTAATGGCTTGTATTGTCAGCGGCGGTAGGATTTGCACCAACAAGAGCAGCCTTTCAACCTGTCTCTTTTTCTGGGTACGCCGCCATTAAAAAAGCACCCCAAACGGAGTGCTTGATAAAAAATAGCTTTTTTGATATGATAGGCTCTCTTTTCGGCTGTTTCTCATAAAATAAGCCTGTTTTTTGCGTGATACCTCTTTTCGGGCATAGAAAAAACACCCTGTTTTTGTACAAGGTGTTTAATCCAGTATTTCAAACTCCAATATATCACTTTCGGCTAAAAGAAAACCTTTGCCATCATCTGGTTTGAATCTAAGCCCGTCTTCATCTTCTCCCAAATCATTGGTTACAAGGCAATCACCTATTCCTACACCAACATAAGTGTTACCATCAACGCATTTAATTCTTGCCCGTTTACCCAAAATCAAATCTATATTTCTATCCCATATCGAACTATCACACTTATACATAATATCACCTCTTCCTTATGGTTGGAAAAACGTGAACTCCATTTTTTCCATATTTAATTTGAAGTATGTTAGTAGGGACATATTTCCCTATTTTACTGTCATAGGTTACTCCAACATCAAACGACAATTCAACAAACTCGTCAAAACTATCACTTCCGTTTCTATATTCCAACTCACCTTTGCCGCAAAAAGCTGTCGCTAAAAGCTGAGGGTCAAATTGCCTAAACAATCTGCTTTTTGGTTTTTGCTTTTTTCCTTCAGCAATCGCCTTTAGCGCTTGCTTAACACTATTTCTCCACTCAGGACTTAGTGTGTGATTTAATTGTGCTCTATGTTCTATTGTAGTGTTAACCAAGCCATTATATAGTTTGTTTCTGAATTGACGCTCATTTTCGTCTATATCCATTATACCACCCTCGCCCGAATTTGTCAACATCTTTTGCCCTGATGTTGAAAGTTTTTCAGGCTGTCTGGCGCGGTCTGTCACATATTTCTTATACCACTCTTCGTATTCCAGTTCGCCAGCCTTCAAATCTTCAAGGTTGTCGTCGGGATCGTAGGCTATCGTGGTACAACGGCAGTTCGGGTGCAGAGGCGGAAAGTTCACGCCGTCCTGCTTGTCGCTCAGTTTGAAACGCTTGCCGTCCAACGCCCCACACGTTTCACAGGTGCGTTCGCCGATACTCGCAATCACCTCATACTTCTCAAAACCGCACTCTTTGTATGCGTTGTATGTGGTCAGCCCGACAAGATAATATGTGTCATTTTTTTACACAAACCAACAAATACCCTTGATTATTTCTGAAAAATATGCTACAATAAAAAAAGATTATTTTTAAAAATCAATATTCAGCTATAACATCACTCAGACGTTTTACAAAGCTATTCTGAATCGAGGTCTATTCTATGAACACAAGAAAACATTTCTGCTTTATAACAGCCGCGATATTATCAGCAGCGTTGCTGTGCGGCTGTACAAATACAGATATCTCCTCCTCAGAGGATATCAACAGCACGTCAACCTCCACGTCTACATATTCGCAGCTGCCTGCACCTGTGCCTGTAACATCAAGCAGCTCCACATCAGAACCAGAGCCTGAACCTCTCCCCTCTATCTCCCCCGACTATCAGGCATTCGAAAATGCCCTTTCAGAAGCTTTCAGCAAATATTACGTTGACGGAATGAGCGTTGCAGTGTTCAAGGATAACGAAATCCTTCATACATACGGCAAGGGGTTTGCAGATATAGAAAATAAAATTCCGTTTACTGCTGATACACGCTCACGTGTGGCAAGCACCTCCAAAATGATTACCTCGATGGTTATGATGACCCTCTACGACGAGGGAAAAATCACTCCCGACAGCGTGCTTTCCGAGGTGACAGGTCTGCCGTTTGACGCAGAAGGCAAAGAACCCGTAAAGCTGTGGCACCTTATGACCCATACCGCCGGTTTCAAGGACACAACCGAATTCGACGACGAGGGCTGTCAGGATTTAAAATTTCTGCTGAAGAATTCAAGAACTAAGTACAACCCAGGCGAGGCGTACCTCTACACCAACTTCGGTGCGGGTACAGCTGGCGCAGTTATCGAACGTATCACGGGCGAGTGGTTTTTCGATTACGCCGACAGAGTTCTCTTCAAGCCGCTCGGAATGGACGCAGGCTACGGAATTGAAATGATTTCAGACAAGAAAAGCGTTGCAAAGCTTTACAACTACAAGGGCGTTGCAACCAACGTTCAGAACTGGAACAGAAAAGGCTGGTTCTACAGGTCGATAGGACTTGGAAATTCCTGCTATATCGCCCAGTGCGAGCTTATCATAAACGTAAAGGACCTCGCACGGCTTGGTATGCTTATGACCAACAACGGCACGCTTGACGGTGTAACAATCCTCAGCGAGGAGGCCGTTGACCTTATGGAAAAACGGTATTTCTCCACGTATGCCTACGATATGGGACTGAGCATACGCATCTACGACGATCTGATTGAAAACCACACAATCTACGGGCACAACGGCACTGCGTTCGGTGCGCTGACAGGACTTTACTACGACCCTGACAGCCGCACAGGTATCGCAATAATCACAAACGGCTGTCACCTTGCAACCGACCGCAACGGCTTTTACAGCTTCAATAAGATGTGCCTGCAGGCGGCTTATGACCACGTATTTGACACAGGCGACTTTGCAAAGCCTGAAGAAACACCCGAAACATCTGACAACACCTCTTCAATCACCAATACATAAACGGAGATAACATAATGAAAAAATTATATTCAAGTATACTTGCAATAGCTATGCTCTGTTCCCTTGCTGGCTGTAACGGAACAGAACAATCCAACGTTAGCGATAGCAGTTCATCATCTGAGGAAAGTTCTCTCACCGACAGCACTGCAAGCACTACGGAAAGTACTCCCGAGGAAAGCACTTCTTCCGAGCCTTTGCCCGAACCTGAACCTGAGCCAATATCCGTTAAACTGCTCTGTGCGGGCGATAATCTTCTGCACGATAACATAATCTATATGGCGAAACGCAGAGGAAAGGATGACCCCAGCGGTTATGATTTCCGTGGGGCTTATGCCGCTACTGCTGAGCTTGTTGCCGCCGCAGACCTTGCTATTCTCAATCAGGAAACCATAGTAACCGATAAGTTTCCGCCGTCAAATTACCCTATGTTCTGCTCTCCGCAGGCGGCTGGCGACCAGATGGTTGAGCTTGGCTTTGATGTTATGTCTATCGGCAACAACCACGTTCTCGACAAGGGCGAGGAGGGACTTATCGCAACCCTTGAATACTGGAGCGGAAATCACCCCGATATTCCCGTGTACGGAGCGAGTCTGAAGGAAAAAGAACAAATCCCCGTGCTTGATGTAAACGGCATTACATTCGCATTTGTCGGCTTTATGGAGCACACAAACGGACTTTCACTCCCCAAGGACACCGCCTGCAAGATAACCTACCTCTCCGAAACCGAAGAGGTGAAGCGGCAGATTGAGGCGGCAGACGCACTCGCAGATGTTGTTGTGGTAAGCGCACATTATGGAATTGAAGTTTCCAACACCGTAACCGAACAGCAGTTGAAAATCACACGCAATTTCGTCGACTGGGGCGCTGATATTGTAATAGGCACTCAGCCGCACACCGTCCAGCCGATGGAGTTTGTAGAAAAGCCCGATGGCGGTAAGGCGTTCGTGTTCTACTGTCTTGGAAACTACATCTCTTCTATGACAGGCACGCCCACTGCAATGGTCGGAATGCTCGGTCAGCTTACTGTTACAAAGCACCCCGACGGCACAATCACCCTTGAAAATCCCGAGGCTGTGCCGATTATTTCCCATATAAACTACAATGCAAGCGAGGTTGAAATCCGTCTGTGGAAGGATTACACCGAAGAAATGGCGGTAAACCACGGCACAAAGGGCTTTACTTATGCGCTGGCAAAGCGTCTGGTTGAAGAATACGTCTGCATTAAGGATTTGCTGGATTAAGCTATCCCCCGAAAACATCACAGGCTGAATGTTCTGGAGTAACATTCAGCCTGTTTTAATTTTCAAAAAATAACTAAAAAGAAAAAAATAATTACTGAATAATTGTTGATTTTTTCGCTTGAATAATGGGGAAAAAAGATATATAATGTAAAAGGTTTAGTACGGGGGATTTTCCCCCTTGAATTATTTGAAAAGGAATATATTATGGCAGCGTATGAATGTTTTAAAGACCTTGCGATAATCCTTATCGCCGCAAAGCTTCTGGGACTGGGAGCTAAAAAGCTGAAAGCACCGCAGGTTGTCGGTCAGATTTTAGCAGGATTGCTGATAGGCCCTTCCGTGCTGGGAATTGTTCAGCAGAATGATTTTATCTCTATGCTTGCGGAAATCGGCGTGGTGTTGCTGATGTTCTCAGCAGGACTGGAAACCAACCTCAAAGAACTGCTGAAAACAGGCCCTGTGGCGCTTACCATTGCCTGTGCGGGCGTGTTTGTTCCGCTTGTCGGCGGCTGGGCACTGTATGGGGCATTCTTCGGATTTGCACCATTCGGAACAGAGGAGTTTTTCCGAGGGGTGTTCATAGGCACTATTCTTACGGCAACCTCGGTAAGTATTACCGTTCAGACGCTGAGAGAACTTGGTCACCTCAAAGGCAAGGTCGGCACGATTATAGTATCCTCAGCAATTATAGACGACGTTATCGGAATTATTGTGCTGACGTTCGTTATCGGCTTCAAATCCGCCGAGGCAAAGCCTGTTGACGTTATCATCAAGACAGTGCTGTTTATCGTGTTCAGCATTATAATAGGCTTTGTAATTTACTGGCTGTTCAAGCTGCTGGATAAGCGTTCATTCCATCACCGCCGCATTCCGATTTTCGGACTTGCGCTGTGCTTTATTATGGCATACAGTGCAGAGCATTTCTTCGGAATTGCCGACATCACAGGCGCTTATGTTGCTGGAATTATTCTGTGCAACCTCCGTGACGCCGAGTATATCGCAGGTAAGATGGACATTTCAAGCTATATGCTGTTCGGACCTGTGTTCTTTGCGTCAATCGGACTTAAAACCAACTTTGACGGTTTCTCCGTTCAGCTGCTGCTGTTCTCGCTTGCGTTTGTCGTAGTGGCACTGATTACAAAGGTAATCGGCTGTGGTCTTATTGCAAAGATATGGAAATATAACATCAGGGATTCGCTTAAAATCGGCGTTGGTATGATGACCAGAGGCGAGGTTGCGCTGATTGTCGCCCAGAAGGGACTTGCCGTGGGACTTGTGGAGCCGCAGTACTTCACTTCGGTAATTCTGCTGATACTGGTAAGCTCGATTGCCGCACCCATTATACTAAAACTGCTGTATCGTGGAGAGAGCAGTCCCGACCAGCCTTCAATCCATCAGATGGATATAGACGAAACGGACGAAGTTCCTGCGGAATTTTAACAATAAAATGGCTATGCAAAACTGCATAGCCATTGTTTTTTATTCTGAAAAAAGCTCCGTGGAAAGGTATCTGTCGCCTGTGTCGGGGAGCAGAACCACAATGTTCTTCCCCTCATTTTCGGGTCGTTTTGCAACTTCAACAGCCGCCCACAACGCCGCACCCGAAGAAATACCGACCAATATTCCCTCGGCTTTTCCGATAAGTCTGCCAGCAGTGAAAGCGTCTTCGTTAGCTACAGCGATAATCTCGTCGTAGACCTTTGTGTTAAGCACCTCGGGGACAAAGCCAGCGCCTATTCCCTGTATCTTGTGTGCACCCGCTGTTCCCTCAGAGAGCACAGGCGAGCTTTTCGGCTCTACCGCAATTATCTGCACAGAGGGCTTTTTCGATTTGAGGAACTCACCTGTTCCCGTGATAGTGCCGCCTGTGCCTACACCAGCGACAAAGATATCAACCTCGCCGTCGGTGTCCTGCCATATCTCAGGACCTGTTGACAAGCGGTGCGCCTCAGCGTTTGCAGGATTTGTAAACTGCGAGGGAATAAAGCTGTCAGGAATTTCCCTTGCAAGCTCTTCTGCCTTTGCAATTGCGCCCTTCATACCCTCCTTGCCGTCAGTGAGAACAAGCTCTGCGCCATAAGCCTTCATAAGCTGTCTGCGTTCAACGGACATAGTATCGGGCATTACGATAATAATGCGGTATCCACGTGCCGCCGCTACCAGTGCAAGACCTATACCCGTGTTGCCGCTTGTCGGCTCAATGATAACGGATTTTTCGTTGATAACGCCACGCTTTTCAGCGTCGTCAATCATAGCCCTTGCTACTCTGTCCTTGACAGACCCAGCGGGATTGAGATATTCAAGCTTTGCGATTATTCTCGCTTTCAGCCCGAAATGCTGTTCAAGGTGTGTAAGCTCAACAAGCGGAGTGCCGCCGATAAGTTCTTCTGCGGATTTATATATTCTGCTCATAACAATTCTCCTTTTAAAATCTGTACTGAATATATTGTACCACATTTTCAAGACTAATTCAACCCTGATAGTGCAAAATTTTTAAAATCCTGCTTTCAGAACTTGACGAAACGTGCAAAAAGTGGTATAATGAAGGAGAATATATATTTTTTTGACAATTTACTGTAAAGTTTGTGAGGTTTTTGAGATTTTATGGAAAACAGAGTTTGCCCCGTTGCCAAGAAATGCAGCGGTTGTCAGCTTTCAAATATGAGCTATCAGCAGCAGCTGGAATACAAGCAGAAAGACGTGCAGAAGCTGCTTGGTCAGTTCGGAACGGTAAATCCCATTATTCCGATGGAAAATCCGTATAACTACCGCAACAAGGTGCAGGCGGTTTTCCGCAGTGACCGCAGCGGCAGAATAATTTCGGGAGTATATCAGTCCTCACGCAACGGCGTTGTGGGCGTGGATAAGTGCTTTCTGAACGACGAGCGTGCCGACCGCATTGTTGTGGGCGTGCGTGAACTGCTCCGCTCGTTTAAGATAAAGCCGTATGACATCGGCACAGACAGCGGATTTTTCAAGCACGTGCTTGTACGTGTAGGAAAAACAAGCGGCGAGGTGCTGGTAACGCTTGTAGGCAGCAGCCGTATGTTCCCGAAGAAAAAGGATTTCGTGGCGGCTCTGCTGAAGAAATTCCCCGAAATCACAACGGTTACATTCTCCGTGAACAACAATCCCGAAATGCTTATGCTCGGCAATCAGAACGAAATTCTTCACGGAAAGGGATATATCGTAGACGTGCTGTGCGGAAAGAAATTCCGCATTTCGCCGCAGTCGTTCTATCAGATTAACTTCGTGCAGACAGAAAAGCTGTATCGTTATGCGATTGAAGCCGCTCAGCTGAAGCCTACCGACAACATACTCGACGCATACAGCGGAGTGGGCACGATAGGCATAATCGCCTCTGACTACGTTAATTCCGTTCAGGGAATAGAGTACAACGCCGCCGCTGTCCGTGATGCCGTTAAGAACTGCGAGGAAAACGAAATCCGCAAGAATATAGCGTTCAACAAGGGCGACGCAGGCGAGTTTCTGCGTGAGCGTGCGAAGAACGGCACATTCTACGACGTGGTGATTATGGACCCCGCCCGTGCAGGCGCAGACAGAAAGTTCCTTAACGCACTCACAAAGATAAAGCCCGAGCGGATAGTGTACATTTCGTGCAGTCCTGCTACCCTCTCCCGTGACCTCAAGTCGCTCACCAAGGATTACGACATAAAGGATATTCAGCCGTTTGATATGTTTCCGCATACACGTCATACAGAATGCGTGGCGGTGCTGGAGAGGAAACAGAACAATTAACCTGAAAGCGAGGCTATATGCTGTCTGACATACTGATAAAGCTGTTTGTCACGCCTGAAAATATAATCGGGCTGATATGGGATATCATTCCCATTGTGGGAATGTGCTTCATCTTCCACGCCTGGAAGGAAAAATGGTGGAAAAGCCTGGTTCCCTTCTACAGCACGTTTTTAATCTATAAGCACACGTGGACAAGGTTTGAACTGATGTTCGGCCTGCAGATGCTTTTCGAACTGATGAATATGATAAGCGCAAAGCTTTTCAAAAAGCATATTACAAACAATCTGCTTGACTGCGTGAAAAACTTTTTTGAAACGCAGACGTTTGATCTAGACATCAGCCTGACGTATCTTTTAGTATGCGGAAGTTTGATGCTTGTAAGTATGATTGCCGTTTTTGTGATGACGCGAATTACATACTGGAAAATATGCAGCAGCCTTGAAATAAGCAATGTTTTCCTCAAAATCGGCACGTTCCTTCTGCCGCAGATTTTCCTGATTGTTGACTACATATACGTTTGCAGAAGAAACGCTAAAATCAAGGCACAAAAGAGCATATCAGGCGGCGCTGGTGAGGCAGCTGAAATGCTCACCGAGAAAACAGAAACACAATACGAACAACAGTAAGGAGTTATTATGGGATTTCTTTCAAATCTCTTCGGCGGAAAAAAGCCGAAAATAAAAGAAGACGGCATTCAGCAGCTGAATGCTATTCTCAATAAAAATATCATCTCATTCAACGAGAGGGCATTATGGGTTGCAGGAACTTCCTCCAATCCCAAAGATGCAAATGCGGTGTATGTTATGGTGCCAAGCGAGAGGTTCTGCTATATTCACAGAATAACCGCCCAAAACGGAGTGCTTTCCCTGTCGGACGCTTTCGTAAGCTCACAGAATATGCTGCTGGGGTTTGATTTCGGTGAAATAGGAAACACCCTTTCCATTCACGCAAACACAACAAGAGGACTTGTTGATTTTGCAATTGACCCTGTAATAAACATTGTTATCGGCGATGTTAAAATCGAAAAAAATCAGAGCCGTGAACATTCTGCTCTGAAAAGCGTTATCCTCCCCAACTACCGTGCTATGTATCAGACAAGGCAATCGGGACAGGGGCAGATGTACGATGAAATCAACAAGCTCGCCCCTGCAATCAGACAGCAGATAAAGGGATACCTCTCGTCGGGTGAAAAGATAAAAGCAATCAAGGTTTTCCGTGATGAAACAGGTTTAGGTCTTGCTGTTGCAAAGGATATGGTTGAACATCAGGACTTTTATAAACTGCTTTGATAATTTACAGATGGTTATTGATTAAAAACTATAAAGGAGAGTTTCTATGAAGAAAAGAAAACTAATGTCATTTCTCTTGGCATCGGTGTTCAGTCTGAGCGTGATTTCAGGCTGTAATGCGTCCGGAAACAATTCGGCGGACAATTCTGAAATCGATGAACTCAGACAAAAGGTAAAAGACCTGAGCGCAGAAATTGAAGAACTGCGTGGTATGCTTACCCTGCCTGATGGTACACTGTACGGAGAAGGCGATTCGATAAGCGATGAAGAAGCCGTAAAAATTGACAATCTGCTTCTCAGTCAGCGTCAGACAGTGCTTTCAGACGGACCCAAGTCTACCCCCGTAAAGCAGCGTGACTGGGATAAATACGCAAGTCACTCTGCAAAGGATATGTTAACTCATAATGAGGCTGTTTTTTACGACAGACTTGACAAGGCTTGCCGTGAGTTTTTTGAAAACCCCAAGAGCGCTATCACCAAAGCATCAGGCAGCTACTTTATGGGCGGCGTAACCTACAAAGACCTTAACCTGACAAGAGATACAGCATACAATGTGCTGGTATGGTTCAAGTACAACAATCCGCAGTACTACTTCCTTGGTGCAGGTGCGTCGATTTCTTCCAGCAGCTTATATATGCTGGTGTTCGACTTTGCCGCTGAGCTTGAGGATTTCGGAAAGACTACCAACGAACTTTTCGACAAGCTTGACAGCTGGATAGAAGAATGCAGCGATGATGAAACCACCAATTACCAGAAGCTTGTTTCTATCAACAAGAAAATCTGTGAAGCGATAATCTATGACCCTGTTGTATCAAACAGAGATAACAAATATACAGAAGAACAGTCTAATGCGGCGGCTAGTGAAGAAAACCAGTCTATGTACTCCGTGCTTATGACTCCCGAAACCGTTTGTGCAGGATATGCACAGACCCTTACTGCTATGGCAAATGCAATGGATATAGACGCCCTTACTGCATTAAGCACAGGCCACGCGTGGAATACAGTCAAATTTGACGATGGTAAGTACTATTACATAGACGCCTGCTGGAACGACGAAGACGAAGGTTATAACACAAAGTGGTTCGGTGTTGGTTCGCTGTATGCAAATGATACAGACCACATCTACGCAACCAACACATCTGCTGTATGGGCACCACAGATAGAATACAACGACTATCGTGTTACAGACAAGGACCTCGGCGGTGAAGCAAAGTCCATTACAAAGCCTGTTCCTGAAATCACAGGAAGCGGCAACACAGCAATAAAGCTTGAATGGGAAGCTGTTCCTAATGCAGAACAGTATCAGGTTCAGGCATACTCAGGCGGCGTGCTTGTAAGAAATGCACTTATCAGCAATACATTCGATTACATTCCGTATGCAGATGGCGCAGACAGCATCAATGTAATGATTCGTGCGGCATATAACGTAGACAAAACAAATGTTTATTCTGACTGGGCAGAACTTACTGTTACCGACAAGGGCAGCGATTCCAAGCCGTCAACTCCCTCAAACCTCAAGAAAACCGATAATGATGACGGCGGATTTATGCTGAACTGGAAAAACAAGACAAACAGCAGCATTCTTATCTGCTATGGCACTGACAGCACTTTAAGCAAGGCAACAATGTCATACGCTGTAAAGAATCAGATCGGCTGGAAAACCTGGAACCCCGCTGAAACAAATTATTTCCGCATTATTGCCGCATCAGAGGCAGATGGAAACGGAACATACTCCGAGCCCCTCAGCTTCTCCTACAACAAGGAAGACGGTATCCAAGTTCTTGAAGAGGGTTCAGAAAGCACTGAAACAACAGTGTCCGCTCCTGACAAGCTGAACATCACACTTAACCCTGCAACTGAAACCACAGGCAGAAATCTCTCTTGCGAGTGGACTAAATCCAGCGACGCTGACAGCTACGAATTCCAGCTTTCAAGAAAGGCTGATTTCTCTGTTATTGCAGGTAGCCTGAATACCAGAAACGCATCTGTAACCTGCAATAATCTCTCCGAAACAAGCATACATTACTATGCACGTGTCCGTTCAGTAAAGGAAGAAAACGGCAAGCAGGTCTACTCAAAGTGGACTGCTGCTGATATAGTAATCCCCGATAGCACAGGCACAAGCATTCTTCCCAGCAAGCCCGCAGTTCCGCAGAATCTGAAGGGACAGGAAAGCGGCAACAAAAAAATTATTTCGTGGGATAAGGTAGAGGGGGCTACAGGTTATGTTGTTACACTCTACAAGGACGCTGAAAGAACACAGGTTTCCAAGAAATTCAATACTGAAAAAACAACCATTACTCTCAGCCCTTTTACAGCAGGTAAGACTTATTACTTCTCTATCTGCTCTGTTTCATCGAAAAACGGCAAGGATGTTTGTTCTGACGAATTTAATTTCATTGTTAAATTTCAGGGAGAAACCCCTGCCGCTCCGCAGAATATAAGCGGCAAAGCAGACGGAAACAGCGAGATTATCTCGTGGGATAAGGTTGAGGGTGCAACAGGTTATGTCGTTACAATGTACAACGACGCTGCAAGAAAAGAAGTATATAACGAATTTCTGACCAACGCACCTACAATAAAACTCGGCCCGTTCACCGTGGGACAGACCTATTACTTCGCAGTGCGTGCTGTGAAAACCGTTGATGGAAAGGAAGTTTACTCAGATTACTCCAACTTCCGCTTCCTCTTCAAGGGCACATCCACATCAGAGTCAACAGAAAAGCCTGCCGCTCCGCAGAATGTAAAAATCAACACAGACGGAAATAACGAAATCATTTCGTGGGATAAGGTTGAAGGCGCAACAGGTTATGTCGTTACAATGTACAACGATTCTGCAAGAAAAGAAGTATATAACGATTTCAAGACCACTGACCCTTCAATAACACTCGGCCCGTTCACCGTGGGACAGACTTATTACTTTGCAGTGCGTGCTGTGAAAACTGTTGACGGAAAGGAAATTTACTCCAATTATTCCAACTTCCACTTCACATTTATGGGCAGCACTACAACTGAAAAACTTGCCACACCCAATAGCATCGGCAGCAAGGAAAGCGGCAAGAATGTAGTTATCTACTGGAATCCTGTAAGCGGTGCAGATGGTTACGTTATCACAGTGTATAAGGATTCATCAAGAAATGAAATCGCAAATGAATTCAAATCAGCCAACGCTTCTATTTCCCTTGTTCCGAATGTTCCCGGACGTACTTATTATTTCTCTGTGCGTGCCGTAAAGAATGTTGACGGAAAAGAAGTCTACTCTGATTACGCACACGCAAAGTTCACCTTTAAGGGCACATTATCATAAAAAGCCTTAGTGAATAAATATTAAATCAATCCCTGTGAAAGACGTGCCGCCTTTTACAGGGATTTTTCTGTTATATGAAATCTCTTTTCCAGATTTAAAAAAATTTTTAATAAGCTATTGACAAGTATGAAACTTTGTGCTATAATTGTATTAACGTTCTTACAAACACAATCAAACTAATAAAAAACGGAGAACACACAAATGAAGAAATTTGAAATTATGACTAAATATCTGCCCCTCGTGACAAGCGACAATTTCGGCGAGTGGATTATCGACCGTGCGAATTACGGCACTACACAACACCCGAAAAGAATGCCGTTTGTAAACTACTCTGAAATGGTGAGGGCTTTTATAAAAGACGTCTACACATTTGAGGAAAACAACAAGGATTTTATGCTCACCCGTTACGCTGATATCCTCAAGGAAAACGGCATTGACCAGCGCACCGCTGACAAAGCAGACGTCAGCGCCAAGGACGGAAGAGTGGTTATGGCGCTGATAATGACAGCCGTGCGAGCCGAGCGTTTCTGCGAGGGCGTATTGCTCTCCCTGTTTCAGAACGGCACTATAGCAAAATGGCTGAGAAGACTTGACGAAATTGACAGCCAAGCTGTCTGACCCATCAGACTTACAAAAGGAGAGATAATATGGGTTCTATGTTTTACAAAACAGAGCAGACAATAGATTTTGCTCAGGTTGAGGATATCGGAAATATCAAGGAGCTTATCCTGCACGACTGCACAGTTTCAAATTTTTCTTGTATCACTGCGGCAAAAGCGTTGAAATCAATCTCGCTTGTAAACTGCAACATCACAAGCGAGGATTTAAGCTGTCTTAAGGAAATGGAAAAGCTGAAAACGATAATGCTCAACGTTATGAAGCTTGACGGCATACTGTGCCTTGCTGATATTGCACCGCTGAAAGAGCTTTCTCTGCGTGCGATGGAGGGCATAGACTACGCAGAGCTTGAGCATTTCACCAAGCTGCAGGATTTGTGCATAGAGGAAACCGAAGTCCCTTCGTTTGACTTTATGAAAAAGCTGAAAAATCTCAAAAAGCTGACATTCCACGATGTGCCGATAAGTAGTCTTGATTTTCTGTACGACTTGCCCAAGCTGAAGGAATTTACTATGGAATACCGTGCAGACGACGAAAAGGCGCTTGAATGCGTTTCGGGAATGAAGAATCTGCAGAGATTTCAGTATCCCGTGGCTGATATGGAGATATACAAGGGCTGTCCGAAAATTACTTCCATCGGCATAGACTGCGAGCGGGCTGAAAACCTCTCCGCACTTGCAGGCAACGAAACGATAAATGACGTTATGTTCTATAATCTTCCCTCAAAGGAGCAGTATAAGCAACAGCTGGCGGAATTAAAGCAGTATCTCAGCCTGACTTCCTACGGATATGTGGGGGAATAAAAAATGTATTATTCATCAACCGAAGAACTGAAAAAAATCAATCCATTCAGCAATGGTGTATGGAATAAAGAATATCTGTGTGAGTATCTGATATGCAGCTGCAATTCAAGATTTGAAAAGTATATCGACGCTTATTTCCAGAAATATCTTGATAATGAGCAACTGGCAAAGCTGCTGTTTTCCATTCTGTCCGATGACGAGTACGACGGCTCTGACTGTCAGATGGGTGCGGCATACTACATAGCAAAGCTTGATAAGGAATTACTCAGAAAAAACAAAGAATTACTCCTGCACGCACAGGAAAACGAAATCCACTGGAAACGCCCTTTCAGAACAGACGATTATCTGAAATGGCTCAACAACTAAACAACTGAAAATTGAATGATTGACAAAATAAACCACGGAGGTATTTACTATGAAAATTATCAAGGCACTTAAACTGGACAAGTACAACGACCAAGAAAGATACACGCTCCACAGCGGCTTTGTATATAAGGACGCTACAGGCGGAGTTGCGGGAAAAATGGGACTTTCCACAAATCCTGTGTATTGTGTTACACTGTACGCCGAGCTTGAGGACAATGAAGAGGATACCCAGTATCCATTGGAGGACATTCTTGACAAGTACTATGTCAACTGCACCGATGTAATGGAAGAAAAGGAAGAAGACGGCAAGCGTATCTTCATCTTTGAAATCGAAGGCAGCGATGAAAAGGCAATTATGACAATCGCTGATTTTGTCGGCAAGAGAGTGTACAATTACGAGGAAAACGGCTACATCAAGCTTGGCATTGAATAAATATTAAAAGCACAACCGCCCTGTTGACTTTCACGTCAGCAGGGCGGTTTTATATGTCAGAAATCAAATTAAACTACGGAGAATGTGGCGGTAAATCAACAGTTGGTCAAGTTGGTCAGTTTGTTCATAACCCTTTCCCGTGTTTTATAATCAACCTTTCCAGCCTCGTAGTCGATGTCCATTGAGCCCATTCCCTTTGTCCAGCGCCAGTCCAAATCCTTGATGCACTCGGCAAGCTCTGCCAGCTCGTCTGTCATACAGCGATAGGTGCATACGCCATAGCTTGCCTCGTCTGTCCATTCCTTAGTGGAATTTCCGATACTGCTTAAATTCGATACAAGTATCGCCGACACCATTCCTTGCTGTGAAATATACGCTGTGCATTTTACTGTATCAAAAATTACGTTATCTATTCTGATATCCCTTATTGTGCCATATCCGTTGTACATTTTCAGTCCCCTTTATCCTGTAATCAGTTATCAGTTATCCATACGGTAGCCCACGCCGAGCTCGTTTACTATGTAGCTTACCTCTCCGGGCTTTACCCCGAACTTTTTGCGGATATTCGCCATATTCACCTGAAGCCGCTTTATACTGCCCTCGTCGGGGGATTCCCTCCACACAGATTTGATTATCGAGGTGTAGGTCATAACCTTTCCGTAATGCTCCGACAAAAAGGCTACAATGTTGTATTCCGTCTGAGTAAGCTTTATTTCCTTGCCTGCTATAAAAATTCTGCGTGCGTCATAATCTATCATAAGTTCGCCTGTTGTGAACTTGCCGCCAGGCAGCTTGCCATCGGAATTCTGACGGTGATTTCGCAGTGCAGAACGCACTCTCGCCAACAGCTCGGCACTGCCGAACGGCTTTGTGACATAATCGTTTGCACCCATATCAAGCAGTTTTACCTTTTCGCCTTCGTCGGTGCGTGCAGAAAGAACGATAACAGGCACAGAATCGTTCTTGCGGATTTCCGTCAGCAGTTCGCTGCCGTCGCAGTCGGGCAAGCCTAAATCAAGGATTACAAGGTCGGGCACATACGACGCATACATCGTCTTTGCAAGCGAACAGCTTTTCGCCGAAATAACCTGATAATCATTTGCCTCAAGCAGTGCGGTTACAACCGCAAGCAGGTTCTGTTCGTCCTCCACAAGGAGAACTTTGTATTTGTTATTCATCTGCATTTTCCTCCGTTGCTAATGTAAAGCGGAACACAGCGCCGCCGTTTTTTCCGTTGTGTGCGGCAATACTGCCGCCGTGAGCGTTTATGATAGTTGCACAAACCGACAGCCCTATCCCCGCATTTCTCACCTTGCTGTCGCCGTTATCCTCTGGCAAGGCACTGCCGCCCGTGAAAATGTGTTCAAGTCTGTCTTTGGATATTCCGCAGCCGTCGTCGGAAATTTCAAACACTGCGGCGTTCCCCGAAGGAGTCACCTTTAACTGTATTTTTGTAAAGCCCTTAGCGTGATGAACTACATTTTCGAGAATATTCACTATAACCTGCTCAATCAGCAGTGCGTCCATAGGGATAACCACAATGTCGTCAGGCAGAACTATATCCAGATCGCAATCGGGGTTTGTCTTTCGGAATTTCAGTATCGAAGCGTCAATCAGCTCTTCAAGCACTGTCGGGCTTTTGAGAAGTTTCACCTCTCCGCTGTTTATACGTGTGATGGACAACAGATTTTCAACCATTCGGATAAGCCACTCTGAATCCTCTTTAATTCCGCCGACAAGCTGTTTTTTCTGTGCGTCTGTAAGGTTGTCGTAGTTTTCAAGGATAGACGAGCTTGCTCCGTAAATCGTGGTAAGCGGTGTACGTAAATCGTGCGACACTGCACGGAGCAGGTTTGCACGCATTTTTTCTCTCTCGCCCTCTGCCTTCAGTGCCTGCCACTTTTTAAGCTTTGTGGTAAGCGTTGAGGTGAGGAGCGTTACAATCAGCATTATTATTGCCGAAATCATATTTGCAGGGGTTGTAAAATCAAAATCATTGAACGGATATTTAAACACATAATTTATAATGACGATACTTGCAACCGTTGAAACAATGCCGTATACATATCCGTCTGTTATAAGCGAAATAACGAACACGCCGAAAACAAAGATAGTTGAAATATGCTCAGGCATATCCAGACGTTTGTAGAACAGCATACCAAACAGAAAAGATACCGCCAGCACGAGAATTATAAATCCGATGTTTCTCACAACGGATATTACCTTATCTTTCATAGAAATGCTCCTGTATATTCATCGCAGTTATCTGATGTACGGGCACTTCCCGAACAGCCTGCAAGATTATTATAACACATTATCCGTTTTATTGCTAGTAGGTTTTAATCAAATTATTACATATACTGCTGTAACACTTTCGTGGTGTGCGGCATATAATAATGGTGTGTAACCGCTGTGTCTGACAGCGGACAAAGCTTTGAAAGGGGCGATATTATGTGCGGAATTGCAGGCGAACTTAATTACAGCAATCCCATAAATTCTGAGATAATCAAGAAAATGAGTACGGTGCTTACTCCCCGTGGCCCTGACGCATCAGGACTTTTCGAGGACAGATACGTCACCCTTGCCCACAGGCGGCTGATTGTAATTGACCCCGAAAACGGCAGACAGCCGATGATTTACAAGAATTTCACGCTTGTGTACAACGGAGAGCTGTACAACACCGACGACCTGAGAGCCGACCTTATCTCAAAAGGCTACAAATTCGTAGGACACAGCGACACTGAGGTTGTATTGAAATGCTTTGCCGAATACGGAGAAAAATGCGTTGAACTGTTCAACGGAATTTTCGCCTTTGCCGTGTGGGACAAAGCAAAACAGCGGCTGTTCCTTGCCCGTGACAGAATTGGCGTAAAGCCGCTGTTCTACTCTCTTACGGACGGCGGAATTGTGTTCGCAAGCGAAATAAAGGCACTGCTTCAGCACCCGAAGATAAAGCCTGTTGTCACCCGTGAGGGCGTTATGCAGATAATGCTTTTAGGTCCTGCAAGGGAGGTCGGCAACGGAATTTTCCGTGATATAAAGGATATTCCCGCCGCCTGCTGTGCGTGGTACGACAAAAACGGATTTTCGCTCAAACGCTACTGGCGGCTTAAAGCCGAGCGTCACACCGAGGAATTTGAAACAACCGCCGCCCACACGCGTGAACTGCTTACAGACGCAGTAAAACGTCAGCTGGTAAGCGACGTGGGAATTTGTACATTCCTGTCAGGAGGTCTGGACAGCTCAGTTATCTCCGCAATTGCCGCCGAAGAATTCAGAAAGAACGGCAAAACTCTCCACACGTTTTCTATCGACTATGTAAACAACCACGAAAACTTCCGTGCAAGCAGTTTTCAGCCCGACGAGGACGCTCCATACGTCGCACGAATGGCAGAGTTTATCGGCTCGGAGCATACGATAGTAACGCTTGACACTCCTCAGCTTGCCGAAGCGCTTAATGACGCCGTATACGCAAGGGATTTGCCCGGTATGGCAGACGTAGACAGCTCGCTTTACCTGTTCTGCAAGGAAATCAAAAAGCATTTTTCCGCCGCAATTTCGGGCGAGTGCGCAGACGAAATTTTCGGAGGATATCCGTGGTATCACAACCCCGAAGTGATGAACTACAACGGTTTTCCGTGGGCGGTGAGCGTTCCCGAACGCGGTGCGCTGATGAAAAATCCCCTCTCCCCCGCCGAAGCTGAGGATTTTGTAGCAAAGATTTACAGCAATTGTATCGCCGACACGGATTATCTTGACGGCGAAAGTCAACCCGAACGCCGTTCAAGAGAAATGTTCATTCTCAACCTGCAATACTTTATGGCAACACTGCTTGACCGCAAGGACAGAATGAGTATGGCGCACGGACTTGAAGTGCGTGTGCCCTTCTGCGACTATCGGCTTGTGGAGTATGCGTATAACATTCCGCTTAAATTCCGTGATTACAACAACCGTGAAAAGGGCATCGTGCGGTATGCGATGACGGGCATTCTCCCTGAGGATATTCTGTGGCGGAAGAAGTCGCCCTATCCCAAAACGCACAATCCCGACTATATGCGGCTGTTGTCGGAGAAACTGCGAAATCTTCTTGCCGACCCGAATTGCAGATTAACCGAAATCGTGAACCGTGCCGCTCTGACGGAAATGCTTGACACAGACGGAGCTTCATTCAATAAGAACTGGTATGGTCAGCTGATGACAGTGCCGCAGATTTACGCATACTTTCTACAGATAGAAGCGTGGCTGAACAGATACAATGTCATAATTGAAAATTAACTTATGGCTGGCACTTTCTAGCCAGCCTGATTTCAGACAAATTCAGGGCTGTTCAATTCGGGCAGTCCTTTTTTTCACGGAGGGGTTATGACAAACAATTTCTTTTGCAGTAAAGATGAAAAATCACGCAAAGATGAGTTCAACAAAAAGTGGAAGGAATATATCGAACGCACTGAAAGCAAGGAACTGCTTATTTCTAAGGGAGGGATAACCAACGTCTGAAACTGCCTACAAAGCCGCTATCTACTGCCGTTTGTCCGAGGAGGATAAATTCAAGGCAAACGCTGACGATGACTCCAACAGCATAGCCAATCAGAAACAGATGCTCTCGCAGTACTGCATAGACAAGGGCTGGGAGATATACCGCATTTACAGCGACGACGACTTCACGGGCAGCGACCGCAATCGTCCCGCCTTCAACGACCTGCTGAAAGCTGCCGAGGAGCATAAATTTGACGTGATAGTCTGCAAAACGCAAAGCCGCTTTACCCGTGAAATCGAGCTGGTTGAAAAGTACATCAACTACCTTTTTCCACTCTGGGGAGTGCGGTTTGTGTCTATCGTGGATAACGCCGACACCGCCGTTAAGGGCAACAAGAAAGCCCGTCAGATAAACGGACTTATCAACGAGTGGTATCTTGAGGATATGTCCGAAAACATAAAGGCAGTGCTTACCAGCAGACGCCGTGACGGCTGTTTTATCGGAGCATTTGCGCCCTACGGCTACAAGAAAGACCCTCTGCGCAAGGGACATCTTATAATCGACGAACCTGCGGCGGCAACAGTGCGGCAGATTTTCAATATGTACCTTCAGGGTATGGGGCGCACGGCAATCGCAAAGGAGCTTAACCGACTGCAAATCCCTACTCCCACTGACTACAAAACCGCAAACGGCGAAAACTACAAAAACGGCAGCAGCGGAAAACCTCATCTGTGGCGGTATTTCACGATAGGAAATATCCTCACGAACGAGGTGTACATAGGAAATCTTATCCAGAATAAGGCACACAGCATTTCCTACAAAACCAAGATAGTAAAGCCTACCGACAAATCCGAGTGGATTAAGGCAGAAAATACACATCAACCTATTATTCCGCTTGAGGTGTGGAACAAGGCGCAGAGCATACTCAACTCACGGGCTAAGCCTGCGTTCAAGAAGTCAAAGGTGAACATATTCAGCGGCAGAGTTTTCTGCTCAGAGTGCGGGCGGTGTATGCGTGTATCCGTAAAAAAGGACAGCACCGCACCCAACGGACGGCGGTATCTGAGGTGCTCCACACGATACTACTCCCCCGACGACTGCACAGGCACGTCCATAAGCTACGACAAGCTGTGCGATATGGTAACACACGAACTCCGCAGACTCTGCTCTGAAATGCTTGACACGGATTTCCTTGAAAAAAATGTATCTATCCCCGACCGCACCTCGCAGAATATCGAAAAGCTTACCGACCAACGCAAACGCCTTGAAACGCACATATCCGAAACTACTGCCTGTCTGAAAAATCTGTATGTAGACAAAATCAAGGGAGTGATTGACGAGGATACCTACGGCGAGCTGTCCTCTTCGTTTTCAGAGGAGATGAAAGCGGATAAACAGCTGTTATCGGAAATTTGCGAACAGCTTTTACAGCTTGCCGAAACAGGCGGCAAGCACGGGGAGTTACAAACGCTTATCCGCCGTGCGGTTGATTTCAATGAGCTTTCCTTCGGGCTTGTGCAGATGTTTGTGCAGAAGATTGTGGTTCATCCGAAAAAGCCATACAGCCGACAGGACGAGGTTGATATCCACTGGGATTTCTGAAACCGCTTGTATACGTTGCTTCAGCAAATCGGCGGCAGAGCAGAAAGCCCGTGCAACCTACGACAACATTCTGCGTCTTTCCGACGACCCCGACGTAAACGAGGTAATAAAATTCCTGCGTGAGCGTGAGGTTGTACACTTCCAGCGTTTCGGCGAACTTCTCAACTACTATCAGGAGCAGATTTCTGACTGCAACTGCAAAAAGTAAATCTCTCGGATAACGGCAAGGGCAAGGCTGATTTTTCAGTCTTGCCCATTTATATATTTGATTTTTGCTGTTTGCTGTGCGAAATGCGGAAAAATATGTTTGAGTATTTGTATGAATTACCGTAAAGATATCAACTGTAAATTTATGGAATTATGTGGTAAAATAACAACGGCATAAAAATGCCAGGGAGGATTTGCATATATGTGGGAAGTCACCAGAACAAGCGTTATATCCGAAGACGGAGTATCGCACGACACATTCGGCATAAGCAAGGGCGAAACTGTAATCAACGATATTTCTCTGAACGAAGAAAAAGTATCAGCTCTTGTAAAACTAATGAACACGCTTGATGTATCAGAATCGCACGCCTTTGACATCGCAGAGGATTTTCTCGGTACATAAACCCGGCAGAAAAATCCAGCCTGTCAGAATTGTCTGACAGGCTGGATTGTTTTTTATGGAAATAATTCTGCTTTTGTGCAAGAGTTATTCTTCCTCCTCTGTTTCTTCAGCAATTTTATT
>JAZQBH010000311.1:0-1907 GCA_045545655.1 Oscillospiraceae bacterium | reverse complement strand
GCGATAGAGAAGTTTATTCAATATCGAGCGGTAGACCGTGTTCATAATAACACTTACTACGAAATGACCAAGGCGGTATGCCTTGCGGTTTTACTTTCAGTGCAAGTCGTCGGCTATGTTGTATTCGGTGATTACGCTTTCACGGTTGCGCCAGTCTTCCTTAACCTTCACAAAAAGCGTGAGGGCAACCTTTGCGCCGAGCAAATCCTCCATATCCTTACGTGCAAGCGAGCCGATTTCTTTAAGCCGCTCGCCGCCCTTGCCGATAATCATACCCTTGTGGGTGTCCTTCTCGCAGATGATAACAGCGCCGATGTCGATGATTTCCTTGTTGCCCTTCATACGACTTTTGAAAGACTCGATATCAACGGCTGTGCCGTGCGGAATTTCCTGGTCCATCTTCCAGAGGATTTTTTCACGGATAATCTCGCCGCACAGAAAACGCTCGGTTCTGTCAGTTGCAATGTCCTCGGGGAACACGTGCTCGCCTTCCTGCGCAAACTGAGCAAGGGCAGGGAGAATTTTGTCGGTGTTTTCACGGGTTCTCACGCTTATGGGAATAATCTCCTTGAAGTCGTACAGCTCGCTGTACTGTGCTATCATAGGAAGCAGAGCGCCCTTGTCGTGTACTAAGTCTACCTTATTCAGCAGAAGAATAGCCTCAGTGCCGTTGTTCTCGAATGAACGGATAAGCTCACGTTCAGCGTCGGAAACCTTTTTGGTAACATCAACGATAAGAATGGCAACGTCCACATCGTCCATAGATGTGCGGATAGATTTTCTCATATGCTCGCCAAGTCGGTTTTTAGCCCTGAGCAGACCGGGTGTGTCGATAAACACATACTGCACCTCACCGAGGGTCAGCACGCCGTTGATGCGGTTGCGTGTGGTCTGCGGCTTGTTGCTGACGATAGAAATTTTCTCGCCCACAAGGAGATTTGTAAGCGAGGATTTTCCCACGTTAGGTCTGCCTGTTATGGCTGTGAATACGTTCTTTGTCATTTTATTTTCTTAACCTCTTAACCTTTTAACTCCGTCTTTTATATTCAACACGGAATTCGTTTATAACAATCGTCATATCTTCAGAGAATTTGTAGCCGAAGGTTTCAGCGTTTCGTCTGAAATTCGTTTCTGCTTTTTCCCGCCACTCCTCAAGGGTGTCGCCCTCTCGTGCGGCGTTTTCCTCGGTCACCTCGTCAAAGGGAACAAGCCGCACTCTTATCGTCTTTATAACGCAGTATGGGAAACCGTCGTAGTCGGTGATGATGGAATATTCCCCGACCTCGGGCAGAGGCTCATTGCTGATTCTGTACGCTTCCAGAGTATGTGAGGTAGCACGCTTCTTGCCTTTCAGAATACGCTTGAGAGCTTCCATTGCCTCTTCCTCGTCACGTCCGAAATGGAACATTGCCTTGCATTCAGTGTCGTCCTCGTCAAGACCTTTTGCGTTGAGAAACTCTTCCCAGAAATCGTTCTGCTGGTCGCAGATGAAATCCTCGTACATATCGGGGCGTTTGTCGTCTGTAACACTGCGTGCCATTTCAAACTGCCACTGTTTAATCTTCTTGCGGTCGCCAGACAGCAGTATTTCGGGAACTTTCCGCCCTTTCCATTCAGCGGGCATTGTGTACTGCGGATATTCAAGCAGTCCGTTGTAGTGGCTTTCTATGCTGTAAGCGTCCTCGTTAGGGAGCACGCCCTCTTGCAGTCGTGCAACTGCGTCTGCCACGATAAGCGCAGGCAATTCGCCGCCTGTAAGCACGTAGTCACCCACGGAGATTTCATCGCAGTCAAGCTCGTCCAGCACACGCTGGTCTATACCCTCATAGTGTCCGCACAGGAGAATAAGTCCGTCTTCCTCGGCAAGGTCCTTCACAAGCTCTTGCGTAAGAGTTTTGCCCTTGGGG
>JAZQBH010000310.1:0-2711 GCA_045545655.1 Oscillospiraceae bacterium | reverse complement strand
TAAACGCAAGCGTTTATTATATATTATCTCAATGTCTTCGCAGATACGTAAATCAAAGATTTACTCCCTGCGTATCGGACGATTATACTATAACCTTACGGTTATGGTATAATGTAAACATATTTCAAATATTGGGGGCGGATTATGAAACGAATTACCCGTCTGTTAATTTATCTGGCAATAAATTTTCTCTATATGATGCCTTGCACCGTATGGTTTAATTTGTCACTTGGAGACCCTCCGTTTGTCCCGAAAATTGTTTTAATGATTTATGTTAGCTCAATGGTATTTTTCTATATCTTTAAACTGACTTATGTTCATATATTTCTGTGTATAGCATCTATTCCGCTAAGTATATGGAAGTTCACGAAAGACAAGAAAATTGTGATGTTTATTCCTTCAATACTGATTGCTATAGCTGACATCATAGTGAATTATTTTTGGGAAATAACAGGGCAATGGGTTGTTATACAATAGAAAATTACAATGCAATATAATATTGGAGATACACTATGAAACGAATTATCAGTACATTTATGTGCATTTCCCTGCTTTTGTGCAGCGGCTGCACTCCATCGGAAAAACCAATTATTGTGGAGCCTGCGCCCAATCCATCTTCGGAAGTTGAAATGCGTGCGGAGGATTACTTTTTCAGCACACTGCCACGCTCCCCTGAGGGCGGATATATCTATCCCGATTCTTATGGCGGAATTTACGCTGACGGAGATAAGATAATCATTCTGGTTGCCTCAGATGATTTTTCAGAGTATCAGTATCTTTGCGAAAAGTATTCCTATGTAGAGCTAAAGCAGGTTGAATATTCGTGGAATTATCTGCAAGGTCTTGCCGAGGAATATATGGCAACTTATGATAAAAGCTCTGAAACGGTATATATGGCAGGCGTTGACGTGGTGAAAAACCGTGCGTTCATAAAAATCGACAAAGAGAGCTTTGACCGTAAAACCCACGACGAAAACTCACCTATTATCTTTGAGGTAGGGTCTGAGATTACAAATCTGTAATCCACCAATTCAAAACAGAAAGCGAAAAACTATGACAAGAAAAGACGAAATATTCGGTGAAGTGGAGTTTGATGTGCTGTAACCTTCTTGACTGAGTGCGGCTGGGTTATTTCTTTGCAGAATTTAAGGAGGATTATTTATGTATAAGGTACTTATGGTCTGCCACGGCAATATATGCCGTTCGCCGATGGCGGAATTTGTTTTTCGGGATATGCTTAAAAAGCGTGGTATCAGCGGAGTGGAGGTCGCTTCTGCGGCGACGTCTACAGAAGAACTCGGCAACGGCGTTCACCGTGGCACTGCCCGAAAACTGCGTGAGCTTGGCATAGACTGCTCCTTCAAGCGTGCAAGGCAGATGACCCGCACGGATTATGAGGAATACGACCTTCTTCTCGGTGCAGACAGCCGCAACATAATCAATATGAAGCTGATTGCAGGCGGTGACGACGAGTGCAAGATAATGCGTCTGCTGGATTTCGCGCCTCGTCCCCGTGACATAGCGGACCCGTGGTACACGGGCGATTTCGAGGCAACCTACGCCGACGTGAAAGAGGGCTGTGAGTGCCTTATCGAGCACCTTAAAGCCGAGGGAATAATCTGAGGAGTAACAACAATGACAGACTATAAATGTAAATTCTGCGGCGCAGAAATTCAGTTCGCCCCGAACAGCAATATCTGCGTGTGCCCCTATTGCGACTCTAAGAACACCTGCGCCAACGACGGCGTTTTCATCGGCTGGAACCCCGATTTGCTTGACAGCAACGACAACTCCGCCGTTGAGTTTTCAATGCTGGTTGAAAAGGTGTTCTCGCTTAACGGCGGAATTACCACAATAGTCGGCAGAGTAGCTCACGGCACAGTAAACGTAAACGACAGCGTAAGGCTTTATTCGGATAACGGCGGCTGTATTGAATGCTGTGTATCTGCAATAGAGCAGTTCCAAAAAAGCCTTGCCTCTGCGAATAAGGGCGACCCGATAGGGCTGAAATTATCGGGCATTGATAAATCTCAGGTAAGCAAGGGCGACCTGATAATCAAGGGCGAGCTTGATATCAACCAGCTGAACGAACGCATAGCGGCGTATTATATCCCTGTCGGCGACAGAGCGGGCGCAGTAAAGTGCTATATGCAGACAACCGGACTTGACCTCAAAGAGGCAAGAGAAAAAGTGGACCGAATATTCCAGAACTTCCATAGATAAAAACAAACCGTACATAGTGCAAGCACGCTATGTACGGTTTTTCTTTATTCTTGTTGTAAACAATAGGAACATTCACATAAATGATTACCATTAAGCCAAACACTCCCTGTTTTTCCAACAAAACTATAATCGTGTTCTGGATATCGTGCACTAACTATAGTAGATACACTGTTTTGTGGTATAGCATTTTTTGTGTAATCAAAACATTTTGTTATTATATTGTCTGGAACTCGATAACATCTTACAAACATTGAAGTTTTGTATAAATCAGGCGTACACTCCTTCAATATGTTTTCTATCATATCAAAATTCTTTGTTTCATTTTCATTTAAGATTATATGAACATAGCTTAAATTATCAGAATAAGATTCTGTATAATATTGAATAGTAGCTTTTGAAGAATCACATATTCTAGAATTGAAAGTAGAATTATATCTTTCAACGTCAACTTGCAAAAAATAATCTTTATAATGTTTTGAAAGTGTATT
>JAZQBH010000309.1:0-3390 GCA_045545655.1 Oscillospiraceae bacterium | reverse complement strand
ATGTAAAGGATAACCGTATCCTTAAAAATGCAGTAATCAACGAACGCACAGACATCAGCGGAAACTATGTTGTAAGCCGTTCCGTTTTCAGAGGAATGCTTAAAATCATCAATGTGTTGAACTACCTTTCGCTGTCACAGGGCGAAAACCCCGATAGCTACGAAATGGGCGGTGTGCCTGTGCTTACGAGAGTTGCCGATAATCTGTATCTTGCAGACGGCAGTAATCAGTTCCTTTGTGCAACGAAAACCTCCGATGGCACGACTATTCTCGAAGGCGTGTCAGCGTGCTATGTTCCCAACGAAAAAGTCGGTCTTGAATTTGCGGCGGTAATTCTCCTTGCAGTTGTAGTAGTTATAACGCTTGTGCTGGTTGTTATCAAGCTTATCAGAATGATTGCGAAGAAGTATAAGCCTATCCCTGGCGAAAAGGCACTCTTTACAGGGCAGTGTGCAAAGCTTACACTGGGTGCGGTGATGGTCGCTTTTCTGATGCTTTCGTCGATAAACGCCGTTGTTATGTCGGTGATAGGTATTCTGTCGGCGGCGGTGGCTGTTGTATGCGTTGTGTGTGCAGTGCTTATAATAAAGACGAATATCACTGAAAAGGACATCAAGGTAAAATCACGCCTTGCATATATCGTGTATATCCTGTGCAACTTCTTTGTTGCAGGCTTTGTGGTTTATTTTGAACTTTATAATTTCTGGGTGTGATGTATTCCAGAAAAATGCTACATCACAGATGTAGCAATTCAGCAAACTTATGCGGCGGTTATAAACCGCCGCATTTCTTTTGCAGGATTTTCATTTTTAGCCGCACCTTAACCCTGATTATGATATACTGAACTGTGTATCGAATTAAATAACACAGACAAGTTTTACACTTATGTGTAATTTTTCTGCTGTACAGGCATATTATAGAAATAAAGAAACCGAGCAATCGAGCAATCAAGAACTTGAAAGGTAACAACAGGTGACAAACTTGGAAAGCACAAAGAAAAAACGGATTAACCCTCTGCTGCTGATACTGTGGTTTATACAAGGAATACTGGTAGGCTTCGGCGGCATACTTCCTGGGGTGAGCGGCGGAACTCTGTGCGTAGCATTCGGAATGTACCGCCCTATTATGGAAACCGTGTCAAGCATACGCACGGGCTTTAAAAAGCACGGACTTATGCTTATTACATTCGCACTGGGAGCGGCTGTGGGCTTTGCGGGTCTGTCGGGACTTGCGGCGTATCTTCTTGACAAGAACACAACTGTAGTAACGCTGGTGTTTATCGGGCTTATACTAGGCACCTTCCCTGAGCTGTGGAAGGACGCAGGTTCACAGGGCAGAACCAAGGGCAGCTTTATATCCCTTGCGATAAGTTTTGCGGTTATGCTGACGCTGCTGACCTTGCTGAAATCAAACGCAATGTTCACGATAAAGCCAGGCATTCCTGCGTTTCTTCTGTGCGGCGTGCTGTGGGGACTGAGCTTTATCCTCCCAGGACTCAGCTCGTCAACGCTGCTGCTGTTCTTCGGGCTGTATCAGCCCATGCTGGAGGGTATATCGTCGTTCGACTTTGCCGTGCTTATCCCTATGGGTATAGGAATGCTGCTGTGCGTTCTGCCGCTTGCAAAGCTTATTCAGAACGCATACAAAAAGCATTACAACATTCTTTCGCATATAATACTCGGTGCGTTGATTGCTACAACAGTTATGATTTTTCCGCCGGTTGATTTGTCGGCAAAACCGCTTCTTATCGCATTCGCCGCAGTTGCGGGAGGGGCGGTTGCTTCGTATCTGCTGTCGGTGCTGTTCGATAAAATCAAGGAAAAGAACAAGGAATAAACACATTGCCGCCCAACCCTTTGATGGTTGAGCGGCTTTCCTTATTTATTATTAAATTTAAGTTGCCCTGTGTTATCAAGGAGCAAAATCGCTGTCTTTTTACGGGTTGCACCGATGCGGATTTGGACGATAGTCCAAAACGCAAAAAACGACCAAGCAAAGCTCGGTCGCTGTCGCTGTCGGTCGCACCGACTGGTGCCGGTGGTGGGGGTCGAACCCACACGCTGTTGCCAGCAACGGATTTTGAGTCCGTCTCGTCTGCCAATTCCAACACACCGGCGTTTGTTGAAATTACTTTAATATTATATCACAACAAAAGCGAATTGTCAAGTGCTTTTTTCGCAATCCTCACTGCCCTTTAAGGTAATCCGCACGCAGCTGACCGCAGGCGGCGTTGAGTTCTGCACCGAATTCACGGCGTTTGGTGGCAACAACTCCGTTTTCTTTCAGCACTGCACAGAATTCGGAAATTGTTTCGGGCGAGCTTTGCGAAAACTCGCTGTCGGTGCTGTTGTAGGGAATAAGATTTACATAGAAATCGTGTTCGCCGATAAGCGAGGCAAGCGCACGTGCGTCGTCAGGGGAGTCATTTATTCCCGCAAGCATAACGTATTCAAGGGTAATGCGGCGGCGGGTTTTCGAGTAGTAGTATTCAGCCGCCTTGAAAAGCTCTGCAAGCGGATATTTTCTGTTTACGGGCATAATTCTGCTGCGAAGCTCGTCGGTGGCGGCGTGAAGGGATATTGCAAGGTTACAGGGTCTTTCGCAGTCGGCGTACTTGTAAATCATCGGCACTAATCCGCAGGTTGACACGGTAACACGTCGTTTCGGCACGGCAAGCCCCTTATCCTCGGTAATTATCTCGCAGAAGTCACGCACGCTGTCGAAGTTGTCAAACGGCTCGCCTATGCCCATAACGGAAACGCCGTCAATCTTGCAGTCAAGCTCACGTGAGATAGCAAGCACCTGTGCGGCAATTTCGGCGGTGGAGAGGTTTCTGCGCTTTTTCAGCAGACCGCTCTGACAGAATGCACAGCCCATATTACAACCTACCTGTGTGGAAACGCACACGCAGTTTCCGAAAAGCTGGCGCATAAGCACGGTTTCTACAAATTCGCCGTCGGACAGCTCAAGCAGAAGCTTTGCGGCGGTTTCGCCCTCACGTTTTTCGACAACACGGGGCAGGGTAAAGGTGAAGTCGCTTTTCAGTCGGGAGATAATGCGCTCTGCAAACGGAAAAACCTCGGCGTTATCAAAATCCGTGACGTTTTTCTTATACACAGCGTCGTATATAATTCCCGCTTTGGCGGGGTTTTCGTTGATAGATACGAAATATTCCTGAAGTTGTTTAAGCGTCAGACCATAGAAATTCATAGGGTACACCTTCTTATTTGCTGTATGTAATATATAAAATATCGCTCAGTACAGCCATATTTTTGAAATCAATACACTTATTTTATCATATCTGATATAAAAAGTCAAGAGAAATGAAAAAATCTTAAAAAACCCCTTGACAAATAAAATGAAATATGATATAATATTAACTGTTGGAAA
>JAZQBH010000308.1:0-2338 GCA_045545655.1 Oscillospiraceae bacterium | reverse complement strand
ATAGTCCATAATGACCATTGCCGCCTGAAGGAGGTCTTCCTCTTCGGTGGACTTATTATACTTGGTTACAATAAGCTTAGGGTCGCTGAATTTTTCTTCCAGTATCGCCTGTTTTTCCATATCCATATTGGTATAGATTCTGTAACCGCCGTTGTAAATCTCATTACGTGCAGAAGTAAGTGTGATACCCTTCAGTTCTGCGTAATCAGCAATTACCTGATTGATTGCAGCGTCAGTATACCAGTTCTGGGATACAGTGTAAGTTCCCTCCCACTTGTATGCCTCGTAGGTGTCCTCAGGGGTATTTTCATCGGAACCCTCGCCGTCTTCATCAGCAATAGAGCGTGGGTCGATATATCCGAAAGCGTCGCCGTAGACAGTGTTCCTGAACTGCACCTGTTCTACCTTAGCCGCCTCGTACTCAGCAGTGGTGATGTAACCCTGCTTGTACAGCTCGTTAAGCACCCACAACTGCTGCTCCTTGCACTTTTCAAGATTTGTGTAGGGGGCGAATTTCGAGGGGTTTTTGATAATACCTGCAATTATTGCGGATTCAGCTATGTTCAGCTCGCTTGCAGGCTTGCCGAAATATGCCTCTGCCGCAGCACCAACGCCGTAGTTCATACCGCCAAGTGCAATTCTGTTGAGGTAACTTTCAAGGATTTCTTCCTTGGCGTATTTCTCCTCAAGATCCAACGCACGGAAGATTTCACGCAGCTTACGCTCCCAGGTACGGGAATTATCGTCAGTAATATTCTTGATAAGCTGCTGGGTAATGGTAGAACCACCCTGATTGCTTGTGCCTGTTATGTCGTAAATCAGAGCGGCAACGGTTCTTCGCCAGTCTACGCCCTTGTGATCCCAGAAACGCTTATCTTCTTTTGCGATAACTGCATTGATTATGTTGGGAGAAATCTCTTCGTAGTCAACCCAGATACGGTTTTCTTCCTTAACAAGTCTTTTCAGCTCAACCTCCTGACCATCTGCGTTATAAGCGTAGATGATTGAGGTGTACTTCATATCTGTTTCTTTAAGGTTGACTTCAACGCTGGAATCCTTAAAATCAAGAATATAAACCGTCACAACTGTGACCACAATACACATCATAATAACAAATACCAACATCATAGCAGATATGGTAGTTCCTATTACAGTCAGTGCACCGCCGATGGTTCGCTTGATTTTTTCGTTTCTATGATTTTTGGAATTCTTTTTCTTTTTAGGATGTTCGTCCTTGATTTTAATATAACGGAATTTCTTATTGTTCATACAATTGACCTCAATTGACCTCTGTTTTTATCTGTAATGACAGTCTTTACTCACACAGACCTGATGAAATACCTATTCAATATATAGTATAACATATTTTATCTGAAATGTTAAGTAGGTTTTGATAATTTTCAAGCTAATTTCAGAAAAAAATCCATAAATTAGAAGTTTATGGGTTTTTCTGGTAATACGCTAATATCAGCTCCGTTACTCTGTCATAGCTCAGAACTCCGTCAGGTACGCCCTGAATTGATATAAACGCATTGTTCACCTGCGATGATACTTCCTTTACTTTTCCTGTATGTGCGTCAACATAGTCGTTGTAAGACTTGAAATCCAATGCCATTCCCTTGGTAAATCCGCCTTCTTGCCTGCTCTTTTCCCAAAGTTCCTGGTCGTAGGCATACAGCGCATTTGAACAGAACGAGTAAGCTTCCATATATCCCGAATAGCGGAACTCGGGATAATCGCTGTTAATACAGGACAAAAACGCAAGAAAATTACACTCGTTCTCAAAGGCAATTCCTCTGGAATGTGCACTTTCGTGAGCGGCAGTATAGGGAATTGCATAATCAGGCTCTTTAGTGTTGATATTGCACTCAGCGAAAAACGGAAAGTACATTCCCACAATTCCTGTGTACGACCACGCTTCAGAAAGCATAACCGGCTTTTGTCTGGTAATGGAAGTCCACAAAAACGGGTATTCCTCCACCAACTTCTCATATCCGTTGTTTGTGCGGGAAAGTTCCTCATAGATTGACTCGCTGAACTCAAACGGCACGTCATCGGAAACGCCAAGCTCTGCTCTCGCCTGTGCCGCACCCCTGCACAACCTCACACAGGCATTGTACAGGTCCTCGCCTGTTTTCTGAGATGTGTCAAGTTCCATAACCTGCTCAATCGGGTAACGGTAATAATTCGCCCCATGGCAAATCATATACATCAGCGCCGCTATTGAAACTGTTCCGACTGCGATTTTCCCCGCTTTAAGCAGTGATTTTCCACGTGACTTGCTTTTCTTCAGCTTAACCACAAGCAGTACTACCACAAACACAAACAGCGGCACTGC
>JAZQBH010000307.1:0-2598 GCA_045545655.1 Oscillospiraceae bacterium | reverse complement strand
GACCGCTTGGCCTCCGACTTCTATAACGTTCAAGCCTTCCTCGGAAAGCATATTGGCAGTTTTATGAGTGCCGTTTCCGCCTAAAGTAAACAGACAATCAAGCTTAAGCTGCTTGTAGGTTTCCTTCATTTCCTTTACTTTGTCGATGTTGTCGTCACCGATAATCTGCATCATTTTATAAGGAGTACGTTTTGTGCCGAGAATAGTGCCGCCCTGAGTGAGTATGCCCGAGAAGTCCTCAGCCTTCATTTCTTTGTAATCACCGTGAATAAGTCCGTGATAGCCGTCGTGAATACCTATGATTTCTACTTTTTCTTCGCCAAAGGTTTCATAAGTTGCCTTTGCCACACCACGGATTGTAGCATTCAAACCCGGGCAGTCGCCGCCGCTGGTAAGAATTCCGATTCTGCGTTTTGCCATATCACTACCTCCATATAATCAGCTGTTTTATTTATGACAATTTCAATCTGTTGTCGTCACCGTAAAAGAGAAGCACCCTCAGGCTGAACAATCTTGACCATAGTCTGTCCTGATAGCGTTTCTTTATTTCGGACATAGTAAGATTTGTGCTTACAAGTATAGGAACATTTCTGTTCTGGCGGGCGTTGATAATCTCATACAGGATTGACACAGCACGGTCTGTACTGTTTTCAGCACCTAAATCATCGAGAATAAGCAGGTCGCATTCAATTGCAAGCCCCATTGTGTCGCCCTCAGCCTTTCCGAACTGTTCATTATCAATCTTTCTTAATAGTTCAGGAACAGACCCATACAGAACACAGAATCCACGCTGAATTAACCTGTTTGCAATAGCAAGCGACAGGTGAGTTTTACCAAGACCTGTGTTGCCAAGCATAAACAACCCCTTGTCCTTGCCTGTGAAGTTTTCTGCATATTGAACACAGTCATTGAAGTTTTCTTCCATTATGGCACGCTGTGATTTTTCAAGAGTGGGTTCTGTTTTGTCAGAATACAAATCAAGCCTGAATGTACTGAAGTCGCAAAGCTGCAGCGGGGAAGAAGCATTAACCTGTTCTGCGGCAACCTTATGCAGTATTTTCTTGAAGCAGTCGCACCAGTTTGTTCCGTCTGTGCCCTTGTCCTTGCATTTCGGACAAGTGTAAACAGGGTCAAGGTAGTCTGCGGAAAATCCGTTTTCTACCAATAACGCTGTCATCTGTCGCTGAATGAGGTTGTTATCCTCAATAGCCTGCTTTACCAGTTGTTCAGAATTTCCGCTGTTGTTGGCGATTGCGGCGATAATTCTGGTCATAGTGGAGGAAAGCTGACATTCAAGTTCACTGTATAACGGAAGTTTTGAGTACACCTCAGCTCTTCGGCTATCCTCTGTCTGCCTGTTCTGAATTTTGCGTAAGGTGAGGCGTTCCTGTGCGATTTCAAAATATTTCTTATTAAACGGCATACTGACACCTATCCTTTATATCTGTTCTTGATTTTTGCCATTACATCGTCCATATCAAATGATGATGACGTTGAAGATGAATTGGCTTTAGCGGGGTTTTCAAGCTGTTCAACCTGTTCGACGGTTGTTAAGCCTTCTTTGGTCCAGTTTTCAAGAATTTTGCCTGCGTATTTCAAAGCAGGTTTCTCAATAATCTCTATTGTTTTGTTGATTGCAAGTAAAATAAGGTCATTGCTTAACTGCCATTCATCTACCCATATATTCAGATTTTTTCTGAGGGTGGTTTTCTGGATATTCTTTTCTTTATCGGATTCGAACTTGTCAGATGATTCGATTATCTTCAGCAGCTGAAGTTCCATTTTTTCGATATTCTCAAGTGTGCGGAGTTTGTTGTCTGCAAGCTCAACTGTTGTAATTGCGTTTGAAATCCATTTTTCAGCAGCAGAATTTATACTTGCAGGCGTCAGTTTATTACACCTTGAACAATACTGAAGAAGCATCAACGCTACTGGAATTGAAAATCCATAATGGTCAATAAGCGAAATAACAGCGTTGCTATCCCGTGATACCAGCGGCTTTCCATATATTTTTTCCGCTTCTGCAAAGAGTGCCTGGATATCTTTATCCTCGTTGATGCGTTTTGTAATTTCACTTGTGGAAACCAGTTCAGGGGAAACCTTTTTTACAGACTTCGGAGTAGTTTCTATTTTGATAACTGTGTTTTCTGTTCCTTCGGATTTTGTTTGATTATTTTCAACTGCGGATAGTGTTGTTGTCTGCTTTTCCTGAGCGGCTGTAAACCATCCGTCTTCTTCGCTGGAATAACGGATAACGCCACGCTGAACCCAGAAAACCGCTGCGTCTTCCAGCTCGCCAAGCTCTGAGAAACCAAGCTCTGTGCGAAGTCTTTCAGCAGAGTATGTTTCATTGCTGTGCCGCAGAAGAAACAAAATCAGCTTAAGGCTGTTTCCGCTTGCAAGCCTGATGTATTCGTCCACTATACTTGATGGAACGGCAAAAACGCTGTTCCATATTCCTATGTTTAAGGTATAATTCATTTTATCACCCTGTAATCTATTGTACTATATTATAGTAATTATACCATAATTAAGACTGAATTTCAAGGGTAAATTATCAGTTTCAAATGATTATAAATTCATAATATAGACACACTG
>JAZQBH010000306.1:0-5878 GCA_045545655.1 Oscillospiraceae bacterium | reverse complement strand
ATAGTTCAATAAGGGTCTGATTGACGCATTGTGCGATATAGTTCCCGCTGTAAAGCCGCAAGCGGCTTACTACGAAATGTACGGCGCGGCTGGTATGAAGGCGCTTTACAAAACTCAGGAATACGCACGCTCCAAGGGAATGTACGTTATCACCGATGGCAAGCGCAACGACATCGGCACTACAATGGAAGCGTACGCAACCGCTCACCTCGGCAAGGTCAAGGTTGGCAGTCAGGAGTTTGAGCCGTTTATCGGCGACGCTCTCACAGTAAACGGCTATCTCGGCAGCGACGGCATCAAGCCTCTGCTGAAGGTGTGCAATGAGAACGACAAGGGAATTTTCGTTCTTGTAAAGACCTCCAACCCCTCCAGCGGCGAGCTTCAGGATAAGGCACTCGATGGTGCTGACAGCGTTTACCGCTTTATGGGCGATATGTGCGAGGAATGGGGCAAGGAGCTTACAGGCAAGTACGGCTACAGTGGCGTTGGCGCAGTTGTAGGCGCAACCTATCCCGAACAGATTAACGAGCTGCGCAAGGCGCTTCCTCACACCTTCTTCCTTATCCCTGGCTACGGTGCTCAGGGTGCGTCTGCAAAGGATATTTCCGCCGCATTTGACGAAAAGGGTCTGGGCGGTATCGTAAACAGCTCAAGAGGCATTATGTGCGCTTATCAGAAGCAGGGCGTGCCCGAGCGTGACTACGCACTTGCCGCAAGAGAAGAAGCAATCCGTATGAGAGATGAAATAATGGGCTTTGTCGGCAAGATTACTCTGTAATATCAGAACACAGACAGCACTGTCCCCTCGGGACGGTGCTTTTGCCAACAAGGGAAAAACGGATATCATTGAAATATGAGAATTAAAGACTACAAGGTTAAACCGAGATTTAAACCGGCACGGATAATCAGCGATGTGCTGTCGCTTGCGCTTTGCGGCTATTCTGCGCTGAACGCTGTGACGTTCACGGAGCGTTTTCCTGAGCTTAACAACAGCTTTTTCCGTGCAGACTTAATCAGGCTGTGGGCATTTCCGTGTGCTATGCTTGCGGTGATTGCAGTGTATCTTATACTGACGTTTACAAGTCATCGTTTTGAGAAGTACAACGTCACCGCCGAAAACGCACAGAGCGTATACGATTGGTATGCTTTTTCAGTTTCGCTGTGCAAGCTGCCTATAATGATAATGATAATAGAGCTTATGTCCGTTTTTCAGGCAAGGCTTGCAGGCAGCAGCGTGTCGTGGATAAGCCCGACTTATATACTCTATGTGCTGATGGTTGCAATAATAATCAGATTTGCAGTACACAGAATAAGAACAATTACAAAACCTGCCGACTCCGCAAAGGACAGCGGCAGAGTTAAAATCAAAGTCAGAACCCTTGACGATGAAAACAACAAGAAAGGAAATTGAAAGGTTATGAGTTATTCTTGCGGAAAATATCCGATAGTTGAAAAACAGAACCTTGCAAAAGGAATTTATTCATTTACTGTTAAAGCCCCCGAAATTGCAGGTGCGGCTAAGGCAGGTCAGTTTGCGAACATTGCGGTTTCAGGCTACACACTGCGCCGCCCCATTTCAATCTGCGGCTTTGACGCACAAAGCGGCGAGGTTCGCTTTGTGTTTGAGGAGCGCGGAAAGGGTACTGCCGAGCTTGCAAAGCTCCACGACGGCGAGTGTATGGATATCCTCGGCCCGCTCGGAAACGGCTTTGAATTTCCCGAAAGCGGAAAGGTTATTGTAGTCGGCGGCGGTATCGGTGTGCCTCCTCTTCTCGGTGTGGCAAAGACAACAAAGGTTGAGGCTATCCTCGGCTTCCGTGACCGCACAAGGGTAATCCTCGAGGACGAGTATCAAAAGGCAACCGACGGCGACACAACCGTATGTACCGACGACGGCAGCTATGGTCTGCACGGAGTTGTAACCCAGCCCCTTGCTGAAAAGCTGAAAAACGGCGGTTATACTGCTGTTATGGCTTGCGGCCCTGAGCCTATGATTAAAGCGGTTATCAAGACCTGCGAGGAATACAACGTGCCCTGTCAGGTGTCGCTTGAACAGCGTATGGGCTGTGGCGTGGGTGCGTGCGTTGTCTGCTCGTGTATGACCGTGCGTGACGGCAAGGAGTTCTATTCAAGGGTCTGCAAGGACGGCCCTGTATTCAAGGCTGAGGAGGTGCGTTTCAATGGCTGATTTATCCGTAAAGCTTGCTGGGGTTGAGTTTCAGAACCCCGTAATCACAGCGTCGGGAACTTATGGCAACGGCGAGTGCTACACCGACCTCTACCCCATTTCCGCACTTGGCGGAATTTCCTGCAAGGGTATGACCATTTCCCCGAGAATAGGTAACCCTCCCCCCAGAATTGCCGAGTGTGCGTCGGGTATTCTCAATTCCGTAGGTCTTCAGAATATCGGCGTAAACGGCTTTATAGACTACTATCTCCCTACCCTCAAGGCTGAGGGCGGAAAGTGCGTTATCATCGCAAATGTTGCCGGCGCAGTGATTGACGACTACGTTCAGGCGGCACAGGCGCTTGACAAATCCGACGTGGATATGATTGAGCTTAATATCTCCTGTCCGAATGTAAAGGCAGGCGGTGCGGCGTGGGGCGTATCCGCAGAGGGTGCGGCTTCCGTTACACGGGCAGTGCGTGCAGCAACAAAAAAACCGCTTATCGTAAAGCTTACCCCTAATGTTACAGACGTAACCGAAATCGCAAAGGCTGTTGAGGCAGAGGGCGCAGACGCAGTTTCCCTTATCAACACATTGCTTGGTATGCGCATTGATATCCGCACAAAGCGACCCATTCTCCGCAACAACACAGGCGGTCTGTCGGGTGCGGCGGTGTTCCCTGTGGCAGTGAGAATGGTATGGCAGTGCTACAACGCTGTAAAAATTCCGATAATCGGTCTTGGCGGTATCTGCACGTGGGAGGACGCTGTGGAGATGATGCTCGCTGGCGCAACCGCAATTCAGGTAGGAACAGCGCTTATGAGCGACCCGTATGCGCCTATCAACATCATCAACGGCTTGTCTGAGTATATGGACAAGAACGGAATAAAGTCACTCTCCGAGCTTACAGGAGCGGTTAAGCCGTGGTAAGCGCACAGGACGAAGAGCTCTCCCGGACCGCCTCGCTTATCGGCGAGGACGCCCTTAACCGTCTGCTGAACGCAAAAATCGCAGTGTTCGGCTTAGGCGGCGTGGGCGGCTATGCGGCGGAAGCGTTAGTGAGAAGCGGCACAGGCTCGCTCGACCTGATAGACGGCGACACTGTTTCACTGTCGAACATCAACCGACAGATAATCGCCCTTCACAGCACAGTGGGTATGCACAAAACGGACGTCTGCGAAAAGCGTTTTCTTGACATCAACCCCGATGTTAAGCTGAGAAAATTCCCGATTATGCTGAGTGAAGAAACTGTCGGACAGTTCGACTTTTCCGAGTACGATTACGTTGTTGACGCTATCGACGACGTAAAGGCAAAGGTACTTCTCGCCGTGAAGTGCAATGAGGTAAACACACCCATAATCAGTTCTATGGGGGCTGGCAACAAGCTTCACCCCGAACTTTTCCGTGTGGCGGATATCTACAAAACCTCTGTGTGTCCGCTGGCGAGGGTTATGAGAAATGAGCTTAAAAAGCAGGGAGTGAAAAAGCTGAAAGCGGTGTTCTCCACGGAAGAGCCGTTTGTTAAAGGTATGCGTACTCCTTCAAGCATAGCCTTTGTTCCCTCAGCCGCAGGACTGGTTATCGCAGGCGAGGTTATCCGTGAAATTTGTGGAATTTAATCAACCGAATTGTGGAATATACCCTTGACAATTTATACAAATTATGCTACAATATAAATGGCAAATTTACAATATATGTAAAAATAATCCAATTGATGAAATCACATTGTTGCAAAGCTGAAAAAAAGCTTGAGTAAAAGGAGGTTGACCAGATGTTTTGTTTGCATTGTGGAAAAGCTGTTGAAGATGGAACTGTATTCTGTCCGTTCTGCGGAAATGAGGCGGACAAGCCCGCTGATACTGCCGTTCAATCTGTTCAACCCGTTCAACCTGTTCAGACCGATTACTCAGAGGCTGAAAACAGCATAACAGAAGCAACCGATTTCAGTTCGGGAACTGAGTATATGGCAGAAACAACGGCTGATACTATGTCAGAAACTGCTGACCCCGTAGTCCCCGAAACCGAACCTACAAACGCTGCCAGCATTCAGCCGACAGTTGTAAAGCCGCCGAAAAAGCCCGTAAAGCGTATGGGAAGCGGTGCGGCTGTTACTGTGTGCGTGTTGTTCACCGTGATTACGCTTATTCTTACAGTATGCACCACGGCTATGTGGGCAGTAAGGGATATGCTCAACGGCGGTATGGTATCGGGACTTGTTAAGGACGTCAATCCGCTGTATATCAAGGCGGGAGATGTATTTGAAAAACCCGAGGACATCAACAATCTGCTTAAGCAGGTAGGTATTGATGGCGGAATAAGCGAAATTTCCGCTGAGGACACCGTGGGCGATATCCTTGATGAAAACCTTGCTGAATACGGACTCAGCGAAGACGCCGCTGAAAAGCTGCTTGAAAAATCTCCGCTTGTGCCGTATATTTCAAAGGTTGTATCGGCTTATGAGGACTATCTGCTTACTGGTGTGGACAGCAAGCCTGTCACCGACGACGCACTCAGACAGACTATTATGGAATGTCTTAACTACGCGTCAGGCGAGCTTGGAATAAAGTTTGCCCCCGACACAGAACAGCAGCTTGACCGTCTGCTGAAAGACAATAAGGACGTTATCCGTGCGGCTAACCCCACAGAGGCGCTTGGCACTGGCGGCGGTTATATCCGCTATCTGTTCCTTGTTCCTGTGCTGGTTGTGGCTTCGCTGATTACTGCTGCTGTAGCGGCTCTTGCAGGAGTTATCACTAAACGCATTGACGCTGCACTTATCACGCTTGGCATACCAACGCTGTTGTGTGGATTTGCTTGTCTTTATGTGGGTCTGTTCCCGAGAGTTGCAATCTCCGCAATCAAAATCCCCAGTGCGGCTGTGGGCGGCAGTATTGAAACGATTGGTGCGAAGTTCACCGAAATCGGACTTTCCGAGCTGATTACAGGCGTTATGCTTATAGTGATGTTTACAGCTATCAAGGTTATCTCCAAGAAGATAGCGGCGAAGAACGCTGAAATGCAGAATGTTTAAACAATAACCGCTGTCGATGGCGACATCGACAGCGGAAATATGCGGGTGTGCGTGAACAAACTTTGCTTCGCAAAGTCGTCAGACACGCCAGATTTTGAGAGCGTTACGCTATTGGATTTAATTATGATTATTGAAAATCAAATTAAAAATTTTTATTCAGAATTTAAGTATCCAAAAGAATTTATTTTTATAAAAAACTTAAATCTTGTTGATTTAAACATCTGGTACGTTATGCCTGATAATCAGATTATCGAACGATTAACAGGTTTAATGAAAAGATACCCTAATAGAAAACTCATACCTTTTGCACGCCGAGATGATTGTGATGATATAGCTTGTTTTGAGTTGAATAATGGCGGTAAAATTGAGATTATTCATGATTTCGCAACTGACGGTTGGGAACAAAAAGAAGAATTTCCTGATTTCTGGGCTTGGTTTAAAAGTGCAGTTGATACAATGATTTTATCGGCGGCAGATGAGTAAAATTTAATATGCGGGTGTGGTGAAATTGGCAGACACGCCAGATTTAGGTTCTGGTGCGAAAGCGTGCAGGTTCAAGTCCTGTCACCCGTACCAGTCGGTGCGACCGACAGCGAAATCGCTCATACTTTTCTGTATGGGCGATTTTTTTACCCGATGATAGGAAATCTATTTCGTTCAGCTTAGACAGTCGGTGCAA
>JAZQBH010000305.1:0-5634 GCA_045545655.1 Oscillospiraceae bacterium | reverse complement strand
TATCGGTATGATTGCTATTGGTGCAGGCGGTCTTGACGTTGCTGTTGCAATGGGCGGCGGCGCATACTACATTACATATCCCAAGGTTGTAAAGGTAGAGCTTACAGGCAAGCTTAATCCGTGGGTTGCGGCTAAGGACGTTATCCTTGAGGTTCTGCGCAGACTGTCCGTTAAGGGCGGCGTAGGCAAGGTTATCGAGTACTGCGGCGAGGGTGTTAAGACACTTTCCGTTCCCGAGCGTGCTACCATCACAAATATGGGCGCAGAGCTTGGCGCAACTACTTCCATCTTCCCGTCTGATGAGATTACAAAGCAGTTCCTTAAAGCACAAAAGAGAGAAGAAGTATGGACAGAACTTAAGGCTGACGACGACGCAGTTTACGATGAGGTTATTGAAATCAACCTCTCCGAGCTTGTTCCTCTTGCGGCTTGTCCTCACTCTCCCGATAACGTTAAGAGCGTTGCTGAAATCGGCAATATGAAGATTGATCAGGTATGTATCGGTTCTTGCACAAACAGCTCTCTGCTTGATATGCTTAAAGTTGCGCATATCCTCAAGGGCAAGACTGTTCACCCCGATGTTTCGCTTTCTATCGCGCCTGGTTCAAAGCAGGTTCTCAATATGCTTGCTGAAAACGGTGCGCTTGCAATCCTTATTGACGCTGGTGCGAGAATTCTTGAAAGTGCGTGCGGCCCTTGCATTGGTATGGGTCAGTCGCCTAACTCAAAGGGTATCTCACTGCGTACCTTCAACCGTAACTTTGAGGGACGTTCTGGCACAAAGGACGGTCAGATTTATCTCGTATCTCCCGAAATGGCGGCGGCTTCCGCTATTGCAGGCGTTCTCACAGACCCGAGAGATCTGGGAGAAATGCCCGAATTCAAGCTTCCTGATGAGTTTATCATCAACGATAATATGATTGTTCCCCCTGTTGACGAAAAGGATATGGACAGCGTTGAAATCCTCAGAGGTCCGAACATCAAGCCGTTCCCCGAAACTGCTCCGCTGGTTGACAGCATTGAGTGCGGCTGTTCGCTCAAGGTAGGCGACAACATCACAACCGACCACATTATGCCTGCTGGTGCGAAAATTCTTCCTCTGCGTTCCAATATCCCCGCTATTTCTCAGCACTGCTTTACAGTCTGTGACGACCAGTTCCCGACAAGAGCAAAGGAAATGGGCAAGTCTATCATCGTAGGCGGTTCTAATTACGGTCAGGGTTCATCCCGTGAGCACGCTGCGCTCGCTCCTCTTTACCTCGGTGTAAAGGCTGTGCTTGTAAAGAGCTTCGCAAGAATTCACCGCTCCAACCTTATCAACGCTGGTATTCTTCCTCTTACATTCGTAAACGAGGCAGATTACGAGAAAATCAGCCAGGGCGACGAGCTTGCAATTATGAACGTCCGTGAGGATATCATCGCAGGCAAGACCGAGCTTACCGTTGAAAACAAGACAACAGGCGACAAGATTGCTGTTCTCTGCGAGCTTACAGGCCGCACTAAGGACATCATTCTCGCAGGCGGTCTGCTTGATTACACAAGAGAAAATCTCAAGTAATCCATACAACGATTATTACAGTGACTATAAAAAGGGTCTTGAATAATGAATTATCTTAAAATCAAATCAGATAACGACAGGATATTCGAAAACGGCGGCTTCGGGGATATGCGTTCTGTGTATTACGAGGACTATCCGCTTTCAGAGTGTTCTGAAAAAAGACCCTTTTATTCAGTCGCCGAACATATTGTGAGTATGACAACAACCGAATGCATACTTGCTAACCGTGGAAAAAACATAGTTGCACTGAATTTTGCAAATGCACATTATCCCGGAGGGGCCTATGTAATGGGCGGAAACGCTCAGGAGGAGGCTCTGTGCAGATGTTCGGGGCTGTATTATACCATACGTGAGGCAAAGGAATACTACAATGCAAATCACAGGCACGTACTTCCCGATTATACAGACGGAATGATATATTCTCAGAATGTTCCCGTTATCAGAAATGACGAGGGTGAACTGCTTGACGAGCCTGTTATATGCAGCTTTATCACCTGTCCTGCCGTGAACAGACGTATGGCAGCAATGTCCGAAAAAAGAGTAATCAGCATTATGGAAAAACGTATTGCGAAGATAGTTTCCCTTGCGGCAGACAAAAAGCCCGACCTCATAATTTTCGGAGCGTTCGGGTGCGGAGTTTTTGGCAACAAAAGGGAATACGTATTTCCGTTATTTGAGAAAGCAATAAACAAATACACCGATGGTTCTGCGGAAATTCTTTTCGCTGTTCCGTAATAAAGGAGGAAAAATCAGATGGCAAAAATTCAGATGACCACGCCGCTCGTTGAGATGGACGGCGACGAAATGACCAGAATTATCTGGAAGTGGATAAAGGAAATCCTTATCACACCTTACATAGACTACAAGGCTGAGTATTATGACCTCGGTCTGCCCAACAGAAACGACACCAACGACCAGGTTACTGTTGACAGCGCAAACGCTGCAAAGAAGTACGGCGTTGCTGTAAAGTGCGCTACTATCACACCCAACGCTCAGCGTGTTGAGGAGTACAAGCTCAAGGAGATGTGGAAGTCCCCTAACGGTACAATCCGTGCTATTCTTGATGGTACTGTTTTCAGAAAGCCTATTCTCGTAAACGGCATTACACCTTATCTGCCTACCTGGACAAAGCCTATCACTATCGCACGTCACGCTTACGGCGATATTTACAAGAACACCGAGCTTAAGGTTGCTATGGGTTCCAAGGCAGAGCTTGTTATTACTGATAAGGACGGCAACGAAACACGTGCTCTTATCCATGATTTCAAGAACTCCGACGGTATCGTTCAGGGTGTTCACAACCTTGATAACTCCATTGCAAGCTTTGCAAGAGCATGCTTCAACTTTGCGCTTGACGCAAAGGAGGATTTGTGGTTTGCGGCTAAGGATACCATTTCCAAGACCTATGACCACCGCTTTAAGGATATCTTCGCTGAAATCTACGAAAACGAGTACAAGGCTAAGTTTGAGGCGGCTGGGATTGAGTACTTCTACACTCTGATTGATGACGCTGTTGCTCGTGTTGTACGCAGCGAGGGCGGCTTTATCTGGGCTTGCAAGAACTACGACGGCGATGTTATGTCCGATATGCTTGCTACTGCGTTCGGCTCACTGGGCCTTATGACAAGCGTTCTCGTATCTCCTGATGGCGTATACGAGTTTGAGGCGGCTCACGGTACAGTAACCCGTCACTACTACAACTACCTCAAGGGCGAAAAGACCTCCACAAACCCCATTGCTACCATCTTTGCGTGGAGCGGCGCACTCAGAAAGCGTGGCGAGCTTGACGGTATCAAGGAGCTTTGTGACTACGCAGACAACCTTGAAAAGGCTTCTATCCAGACAATGGAAGAGGGCATTATGGACAAGAACCTTGCGGCTATGTCCAAACTGGAGAATAAGCGTGTTGTTGACACAGAAACCTTCCTTAACGAGATTAACAACAGACTTGCTAAGCTGATGGGATAATTCAGGAGTATTTTCAATGCAGGGAAAAACTATTTCGCAATCGGTAATAAGGCGTTTGCCCCGATACTATCGTTTTCTTGAAGAGCTTCAGCGTGAGGGAATGGAGAAGATTTCATCACGTGAGCTGTCTGAGCGTATGCGTCTTACAGCGTCGCAGATACGTCAGGATTTAAACTGCTTCGGCGGTTTCGGACAGCAGGGATACGGCTATAATATCACAGAGCTGAAGGACAAAATCGGCTCAATTCTGCACCTCGACCAGAAACGTCACGTAATACTTATCGGAGTGGGAAATCTCGGACGTGCTATCTCTGAGCATTTTGATTTCACACGCTTCGGGTTTGAGGTTACAGGCATATTCGACCGTGACCCTATGCTTATAGGAAGAACGATTTTAAACCAGCCTGTTATGGATATCAGGCAGATGAAGGAGTATTGTGTTTCCAATCAGATTGATATGGCAATACTGTGTACTCCCCGTGACAGCGCCCACGAAATAGTGGAAACGCTGTATTCTGTCGGCGTATGCTGTTTCTGGAATTTCTCGCATTACGATATCCTTGCAGACTATCCCGACGCAGTGGTTGAAAACGTGCACCTTACCGACTCGCTTATGACCTTGTCCTACGGAATGAACAGGGAAAAGGCAAAAGCGGTAACCACTGAAGGCTGATTGCGATACAGCCGAGGTTAAAGCGGCTGGAATTATGATTTTAAAGGCACTTCTGGGCTTCGCTTCGGAAGTGCCTTTGTGTTTTGTGGAGGTAAGTGATGGGGAAGGATTGGACTGAAATAAACTTCCTTTCGGGAAATGTGAAATGGCTGACAAAAGGCTTTGAAGAAGATATGCTTCAGGTTGAATATCCGAATAATTATATTCTTGATATGGGCTGGTACGAAGGTGTTAAAAAGTACATCATTTACATAATCAGAGATTTTGAATGGAGAATACCCGTTGCAAAATATTCCGCTGGAAATGAGAGGGATATGATTGAACTTCTTGAAAAAGCTGTTGAAAAAATCGAATTTGAGTCGCACAATAATAAAGCCTATTCAGGTGAATTGTGGAATACGGAAGAGATAGAGTTGTGAATTAAGTTACTGTTAGGTTTAAAAATATTAACAGATGTTCGTTTTATGTGGATAAATATAATTATCCCCCGCCTTTCCAGACGGGGGATTGATGTTTTTACTTGTAAAGCTTCTGCGGCTTGTAGCTTGTGTGGAGAATTTCGTGCGCCTTGTGTGAGTTGGGAGCGCCGAAGAACTCATCATACAGAGCCTTGACATCGGGGTTCTCGTGTGAACGGCGAACCTGTGCGTTCTCGTCGATGGAGTACAGCACCTTCGCTCTTTCAGCACGGATATCCACGAAGTTCTTTACAGACGCAGGCTGAATAATCTGTCCGCCGCCGTTTACACAGCCGCCGGGACAAGCCATAATCTCGATGAAGTCGTACTTAGCTTCGCCAGCCTTGATAGATTTCAGCAGCTTCTTTGCGTTTGCAAGACCGCTTACAACAGCAACTCTCACGTCAGTGCCGCCAACGTTGTATGTAGCTTCCTTGATACCCTCAGTACCACGAACCTCAGCGAACTCGATAGGAGTATCGTTGTTTTCGCCGGTCAGCTTCCATACTGCTGTACGCAGAGCCGCTTCCATAACGCCGCCTGTTGCGCCGAAGATAACGCCTGCACCTGTGTATGTGCCAAGCGGAGAGTCAGCGGTTTCATCAGGGAGCTCGTCCCAGATAATGCCAGCCTTCTTGATCATTCTTGCAAGCTCTCTTGTGGTGATGGAAATATCAACATCAGGGATACCAGCCGCAGACTGGTCGTCACGCTGAACTTCGTATTTCTTAGCTGTACAAGGCATTACCGATACACAAACGATATCCTCGGGGTTCTTGCCAAGCTTCTGAGCGTAATATGTCTTTACAACTGCGCCGAACATCTGCTGCGGCGACTTGCAGGTTGAAAGATTGGGAATAAACTCGGGGAAGTAGTTCTCACAGTAACGAACCCAACCAGGCGAGCAGGATGTGATAAGCGGCAGAGTACCGCCGTTCTGCACACGGCTGAGGAACTCGGTAGCCTCTTCCATAATG
>JAZQBH010000304.1:0-2822 GCA_045545655.1 Oscillospiraceae bacterium | reverse complement strand
AAGAATTTCTCAAAATCTTCGGCTTTTTTAACAATATAATTACTGTCAGGATTTCATCAGATGTTTTTTCGTTGAAAATGCAATTAAGGTGCAGGCTGGTGTGCGGTTCTGGTGATAACCATTTTCTTTACAAACTCTGTTGTGTGCAGAGGTCTGCCGTTGATTATACCCTGAACCAGGTCTGCATTGAACAAGGAAGCTTTGCGTAAATCCTCTGCGTTGTCCACGCCCTTAATGCACACCCGCAGATTTTTGGAATGTGCACGCTCGATAATCGACTGCGCAAATGCCTTGGATACGTTATCGTCGTCGTAAAGGCGGTCAGCACGGATTTTAACCATACTGATATCGGGCTTATCAAGGACAATATCAGTAAAGAAGCTTTCGTCCTCATCCTCGGCAATGATTTTTATTCCGAGTGCTGCAAGCTGTCTGAGATTACGGCTTGCAATCGTGCCGTGTTCGCCCTGTGCGGCAATGCTTATCGCGTCGGGTGAGATGGAGAACTCAAGCAGAGCCTTTTTAGCAAGCATAACGCATTCATCATAAGCGAGTATTTTATCAGGAAGGGAAATGCTGGTAAAGAATTTCGGCAGACCGCATTCACGCACTCCGCTTGAAAACTCGCAGATACGTTCAAGTACGAAATTATACAGCTCCATCATCATACCCATCCTCTCGATAATCGGGAGATAGCGGTTGCTGGGAACGATTATATCTCCGTTACCCCAGAACAAGTGTGCCTCACAGCAGGCAAGGTCGCCCGTAACTGCGTCAACGATAGGTGTGTAGAGGAAGTAGAAGTTCTTGAACTCGTTTTCCACGGACTCAGTGATAAGCTGTCTGATACGCTGGTTGTCGTTCAGCTTTTCCTCAAGGTCAATTGAGTAGATTACAGGCTCACGCAGTTTCTTGTCCTTGGCAAGGCGGAGGGTGCGTGTTGCCGCCTGAACGCACTCTTCAATTTCGCAGATGTGTTCGGGGAAGAGCGTAATTCCGCAGTAAACCTCCATTCTGTTTTCGGTGTCGTTTAAGAACCACGGCGAGCAGAACTTTGCGAGAATAGTCTTTGCAAGCTGAGCCGCACTCTGTTTTGTAGCACCGTCAATCAGCAGGAAAAGAATATCCGATGAGAACTGATAAACTGTTTTGGTGCCCTGTGTGGGAATTGCTGAAATGTATTCTGCTATGCTTCGCATAGTCTGCTCAGCATAGTGTGCATTGTACATCTCAGACAGCTTTTTGATGTTTGCAATTTCAACGGAAACAACTGCGCCGCTTTTCTTTTCCTTTACAGCCAGCGAGAAGTCACGTTCAAATGCACTTCTGTTGGGAATACCCGTTTCGGGGGTGAAGTATGCAAGTCTTGTAAGGTGTTCCTGAGAGGTAAGCAGTTCGTTTTCCATAAACACCTTGTATATTATGGTTGAAATAATCTGAGTGATATTCTTCAGCGATTTCAGCTCACGGTTAGTCCATTCCTTGTTGACCTCGCTTGTGGTGAACATCAGCACGCCACGTGAATTACCCTTTTCGTACACACGTGACAAAGCGCAGCTGCGTTCTCCTGCGTTGTGGATTATATCGTCCTCCTTAATGCAGACAACCGAGTTGTATTCAAGCTCTTTGTCAAGTGCCTCGTTGAAGTCCACAGAGGTTGAAATCGGCACGATTTCGCCGTCGTCCTTACACTGGTAGGTTTTCACGGGACGGACGTTGTCCTCAAAATAAAGGATTTCATCAAGTGAGAAGTATTCCTTTATAAGCGGGATAACACTACCGAATGCAGAAGAAGTGGTCTTGCTCTGAAGAATCATTGAGTAGACATTGTTTACAAGAATCTGGTCTTCAAAGTTCTGACCGAGCATACGGTTTGCATTACGTGAGTTTTCCATTTCCTCGTAAATCATAATATATGAGTTTGCGATTTCTGCAACTGTCTGAACCATTGTTTCAAGCAGTTGAGCGGCACAGTTTACAGTGTCCATAGATTCGCCTGCGATAATCCACGTGCCGGCGTTCTGGTGCTTTATTCGTATATGCTTTTTACGCTGATAGCTCATTTTGTTAAGGTTAAGCTTTTTATCCTGACCCACAGCGGAAGCAATAACTGCACCGTCCTCATCGCAGATTACGGAATATAATCCCTCAATATGCGAAAACGGCTGCTGAATACGTTCAAGATAATCAAGCCCCAGCAGTTCTATAAGCTTTGGAGTATGTGCGGCGGCTTTCAGCGAGCCTTCAATTTTCTTACGGAAGCTGGTCATAACAGCGTCCTCACCTTCACAGTCGAGGTACTCAGTTACATCGTTAATCATTCCGCAAAGACCTTTAAAGCCACGGTTCGGACCGAACTCAGGGGCACCGCTTATGTAGTACCACCTGTAAAAGCCTTTTGTCTTAAGTCTTAAATGAACCTTGATTTCAACGCTGTTGTTTGCGATAATATCGCTTATCACATCGCAGAAGGGTTGATAATCGTCGGGATGGATAATACGTCCGAGCAGCAGCTCACCGCCATCTGTAAACGGATTTACACCACCGTATAATGTTAATGGGAAGTCAGGTTTATATTCCATTGAAAACGCATAGTTTCCGCTGTTCAATACAGCTCTTTCAAGTACTGACATAGAAATCACTCCTTATAGTATTTTTGCAGTGATATTTTTCGGAGTATCAGGATTTATTACTCCTCTAACGCATTAAACTGAAATTACATAAACAAATTTTTCTCTGTTCCGACAAATATGCGAAAACGATTACATACCAATCCACAGAACAACCATACAGGACAAATCACACAGACTTGATATTATACT
>JAZQBH010000303.1:0-1759 GCA_045545655.1 Oscillospiraceae bacterium | reverse complement strand
GTGGGTATCAAAAGCAGATGCTCTGAAAAATGTTTTCTGCAGTTGATATTCTACAATTTGTTGAGATTTCTGTACCACTTAACTGCGTGTTCAATGATAATATTGATATCAGAATATTTCGGTTTCCAGCCAAGAACTTTTTGTGCAAGCGCACTGCTGCCTACAAGAACGGGCGGGTCGCCTGCACGTCTGTCGGCAAGTGTCACCTTAAAATCCTTGCCTGTCGCTTGTTTTACTGCTTCGATTATCTCAAGCACCGATGTTCCGCTTTCGTTTCCCAGATTGAAGAAACCGCTTTCACCTGTCTGGTTCATATATTCAAGAGCAAGCCAATGTGCCTCGGCAAGGTCGCTGACGTGGATATAATCCCGGATACAGGTACCGTCGTTTGTGGGATAATCCGTGCCGAAAACCTTTATATTGGGTCGCTTACCATAAGCAGCGTCAATAACCAGCGGAATAAGATGCGTTTCAGGAATGTGATTTTCGCCAATCTCGCCGTCAGGGTCTGCACCCGCGGCGTTGAAATAGCGTAAAGCAATGAACTTCAGACCGTATGCTCTGTTATAATCCCTGAAAATTCTTTCTATCATCAACTTGGTCCAGCCGTATGGATTGACAGGCCTTTGCGGCATTTCCTCAGTCAGAGGAAGAACTTCAGGCTCGCCGTAAGTTGCACACGTGGACGAAAAAACTATTTTGTCGCAGTTATGCCTGCGCATCGCTTCAAGCAGGTTTATGGTATTTGCGACGTTGTTTATATAGTATTTTGCAGGGTCATCTACACTTTCACCGACGCAGGTGTATGCGGCAAAATGAAAGACGGCGTCGATTTTATTTTCTGAAAAAACCTTGTCCAGTGCGGTACTATCGTTTAAATCAGCCTCAACAAAGCGTCCCCATTTAACTGCATCCTTATGTCCGCATACAAGATTATCGTATACAATTGTATCGCAATGCTTTTGTGTGAGCAGTTTATTTGCGTGACTGCCGATATAGCCTGCACCACCACAGATAAGAACCGTCATTTTCTACCTCTTTTCTGTAAATAATATATAGCCCACAGGATACCACGCCCTTATGAATTGAACAAGCTCGAATCCGCAGTTGAATACCTTACAAAATCATCAGGAATGGTGTCATTCGTCACGCTTTATTGCTCATCCGAGTGAGTTTCAGATGTAGCCCCTGCGTCAGGTTCTTCCGTTCTTTCTTCTTGTGCTTGCTTGATTTCCTCAGCGTGAGTACGACGATATTCCTCGGCAAGTCTTTTCACAATTTCCATATTTCTTGCCCTTTCCTCTGCAGAGGGCTGAGATTTAACGGGCTTAACCGTATTATCTTCTTTGTAAGCTGTATGATTTTCGCTACTCATCATACCGAGAATCATTGCTCTTCTTTCGTCAGCTTCCTGGTCTTTTCTGAGCTGTTCGGCAGTATCCACCGTTTTTTCCTGAGCTTCTGTCACCAACGGCGCAGAGTCTTCCTTTTCATGACGGCGATTGATGGTATTAAGTGCCACGCCTGTTCCCAAAAGAATCCAGAATACCGGAGCGACAGATACAACTGAATCGTTGAAAAAGCCCGCCGCAAGATAACCAATAACTGCAAGCATAATTGAAATACCGAAATACTGCTCTGCACGATAGGTTTTTTTCAAAGCATACAGACGTATACAGTCAACTATGTAAAATCCGCAAATCAAAAGGAATGCAATAAGTGCGATAAGTCCGCTGCTCATAAATATCTGAAGATACAT
>JAZQBH010000302.1:0-16665 GCA_045545655.1 Oscillospiraceae bacterium | reverse complement strand
ATGCTAGCACAAGTAGTTTCATTATGCACAGGAAGATTAGAAAAGTACGGAAATTATGACTTTTTTCAAAATATCCAAGTATTATCGCCAACCAAAAAAGGAATTCTTGGAACCAAAGAATTAAATAAAGTGTTACAAGAAACATTAAATCCAAAAGAAGAAGGAAAACAAGAAAGAAAATTTGGAGAAACCACGATTTAAGTTATACCAGAATTTTTTCGTATAAACCCTCCTATAAAATACAGATGTTTTGGCAGTCGAGCCTGCCTGCTTTTTTTATGTTACAGGAATGTTTTCCTATAATCACCGTGAATTTAATAATATTCTACAATATTCTGTGGTTTTCTAGTTTATTTTTAACTACCACATCTATATTATATAGCATTTTATTCTATTTGTCAATAGTTTTTAGTTAAAAAAGCTATAATATAAATACAGGGGGGGTGTTAATATGACGTTAGGCGAAAAGATACGCAATGCCAGAGAGGACACAGATTTATCTCAGACGGATATGGCACGGCTTATCCCGATGAACCAATCGAACTACTCCAAGATAGAGCGGAATATACAAGAGCCGAATATCGCACAACTAAAGCGTATCTGTCAGATATTAAAACTTGACCCTAGATATTTACTTGAGCTTGAAGAATTTGAGTTCATCTCCTCCGAGGATAAAAAACTGCTAAGCGATATAAAGTGCTTTATTCATCAGCACACAAAATAAAGGGCTGTTCCGTTGCGTAATGCGGTACAGCCCTTTTAGTTTGCTCGCCCTTTGTTAACATAAAATATCCCCCGACCAGATCGGGGGATTATATCACAATATCTGTTCCATTGTGTATTTCTGCACGTTCATCCCGAGGGATTTGTAAAAACCGAGAGCCGCCTCGTTCAGCGTCCACACGTTAAGCGTGATATTATAACAGCCCTGCTCCTTTGCAAACGCCGTTACATACTCGTAAATCGTTCTGCCGATATGCTTGCCCCTTGCCGACTCGTCAACGCACAAATCGTCGATATACAGCGTTGTGAAACGGGGAGTGTTAAGTCCCTCGTGGGGCTGAAACACACAGAACGCATAGCCCAAAACCGTGCCGTTATCCTCGGCTACGAAAATCGGCTTGCCCTCGTCCTTGAGGATTTCAGAAAGCTCCTCCTCGGTGTACTTTTTCGCACCGATTTTAAAGAGGTCGGGTCTGCCCTGTGCGTGAACATCGTGCACCTGATACAGCAAATCTATCATACGGGGAATATCTCCCTGTGCCGCACGTCTTACCGTAATATCCATTGTGCACCTCGCTCAGTCGGAAATTTCATAATCATTGCCGTCTATCGCAAGTTTAGTGCCCTTGAAAATAGGAGCGGCACTGCCCACAGCAATTTCCTTTTCGTCGCCGTTGGGGAGAACGCAGTTCCACGAGTTTTCGCCGTGGTTTTTAAGTCCCCACAAAGCTGGGTTCTTCTTGTTGCGGACTACCTCTGCCTGGACATTTACGTTGTCGTCAAACAGCTTTGCACCGTCAAACAGCAGTGTTGAGAACTTGCCGCCGTTAAGCGAAAGCGGCTTTGCATAATGCGTGCCGCACGGACAGATGAGTTTTCCGTCATCGTCAAGCGGCACGGCAGGAAGAAAATTCTGCACTCCGCAGGTGCAGGCGGTGATGTCGCCGCGCATCTTCTTGAGCAGGTCAAGCCACTGCTTTTCGATAATGCGCTTGTTCGGCTCACGCAGACCTACAGTGAACGAAAACTCAAACGCCTCACGGATATAGTCGGGCATAATCTGCCAGAATTTTATGATGTTGTTATGTACGCCACGCACAGGTCGGTTGGAGTCGTCGTCGGGGTCGTACACAAAAATCGGCTCAAAGCCGTAGTGCTTACGCTCTGCGTCCTCAGTAAGGCACACGCTTTTCAGCACTCTGCCGCCCTCTAAGGGGTCGCCGCGGAGAAGCAGTCTGAACAGCACTACCGCCAGCGAATAGCGGTCGGTGTACTTATCGGGGGCTTTCTCGCCACGCACGATTTCAGGTGCCATATATCCGGGCTTTCCTGCAATGCCGAGGTGTTCGCCATAGGGGGCGATGTTATCACAGTCGCAGATAAGCACGTCGCCGTCGGTCGGTCGGATAAAAAATCCGCCGTCGTTCAGATCCTGATAACTTCTGCCGCTGTTGTGCAGTTCACGGAAAGCCGAGGTTATGCGGATAGCGGAGTTCACCACAGAATACAGCCCAGCCAGCCTTACCCTTGCGTTCAGCACATCGGAAAACGGCTTGTAATCATCGGGGATAACGTCCATCAGAAAGCCGAACCCCTCGTCAAGCTGAGCGGTAAGCAGTTTAGGCATAAGAAACGATTTGTTTTCAAGCTTATCTTCCGTAAGTCTTCGGAGATTGTCCCTGAAAATATCGGGTCTTTTCAGCTTATTCAGGAAATATATCTTTAGTGCATATTCCTTGCCTGCATACTGCGCACGGTAAACCGTGCCCTGTCCGCCTGAGCCAAGTATATCGGTTATTTCGGCACTGCCGCCAAGCTCCAGCGGAACTCTGTCGCCAACCTTCAGCATAAACCAGTCACCAGTCCTCTTTTTCAATTTTGGTAATAAGGGTATCTCTGAAATCTCTTTTACTTTCACGTCAGTTTTTGTCGTGAAATCAACACAAAACATAAAAAGGGGGCATGGGGGCAGTGCCCCCATTGTGGGGCTCCGCCCCACACCCCGAATATAATTTAAGTAAGATACTGTGGGGATATTTGTTAATAATCAGAGATATTATCCCCGCCAATCAGTAAAATTGAGCCGCTTATTTTATCAGAATCCGCCGCCTGTGAGGGACTCGAAATTCTCCTCTGCGGAGGTTTCAGCGGAGTTGCCGCACCACTCGCACACGGTTTCGTTCTCGCCGTTCCAGCAAGTGGTCTTTCCGCATTCACTGCACTGGAAAAATCCCTTTGCGCCGCAATGCGGACAGGAGGGGTACTCAGTTGTAACGTAAACGTTACCCGAAATTTCGGTGTCGCCGAATTTCTCTCTGCCAGCGGTATGCTCGCTTACCTTGAAAGCCCACGTTGCATACCACGCACCGTCCTCACGCTGTTCTGTGCGGATACCGAACAGCTCGTGATTTTCCTTACATTTTGTCAAGATAACTGCTGCGTTCATAAAAAGTCCTCCCTTTCGACAGTAGCGGGGCAATCAGCCGCTTGTGCCTGTGTAGTAACTGTATAATTATTACAACTTCCTTGCAATCTTTGCCGCCTCTTCGTGACCGTGTATTGCGGCAAGCTGGAAATATCTCTTCGCCTCTATCAGGTCCTTGGGTACGTATACACCCTTCAGATACATTATTCCGAGATTGTATTCGGCTATGTTCAGCTCTGAGTCAGCCGCCTGCTTGAACCAGCGGAAAGCCTCGGCAGGGTCTTTCGGCACGCCGCTGCCTGTGTACAGACATTTTCCGTAGGAGCACTGCGCCCTTGCGTGACCCATCTCTGCCGCCTGTTTGTAGAACATAGCCGCCGCCTCGTAATTCTTTTCTGCAAGACACCGCCTTGCGCTCTGATACAGCGCCTCGCCGTCGTCGTGCATAGGCTCGGGCGGCTCTGCCTCGTCGGGGAGCACATCCACACGGATATCTGCGGCATAGCGTTTCCACTTCTGAGCAGTTTTTTCGTCCTTTGCAACGTGAACTCCGTTTTCGTAGCACAACGCTATCATATATGCCGCATCTGCACAGCCACGCTTTGCGGCGTTAAGGAAATGATTGTAGGCTCTGTCCTCGTCAAGCTCACAGGCAATGCCCTCTGCGTAGAAGTAGCCTGTCATATATATCGCCTGTGCCACTCCGTTTTCAGCGGCACGGATAAACCATTCTCTTGCGGCGGCAACGTCCTGAACGCCGCCTCTGCCCTCCATACGGTAGCTGCCCATATAGTACTGAGCCTCGCCATAGTCCTGCAAAGCCGAGCATTCAAACCAATAGCCAGCCTTTTCATACTCGCCTATCCTGTCGAAGTGTCTGCCGAGGGAATACTGCTCTGCCGCATCGGTTACATTCTTTGCAGACTCGGTTTCTGAGGCAGGCAGAACATCTGATTTCTTGAACGAAATCTCGCAACCTACCGCACAGCCCACAGCCTCGACTGCCTCTGCGGCAATTCTGCCCTTTATGCCGATGTCGTCACGCAGGGATTTAATGCACCCAGCCGCCGCCGCACAGCGCACCTCGAAGGGCTTGCCACGCACGGCGAACAGCTTTCTCGCACAGCCGTCGTACAGTGCCACGTGGCACAGCCGCCTTGCAGACGATTCCTTCGGAAAGAAGTCTGCGAACAGTGCGTCTGTTCTGCGGATATCAAGCAGAGTTTCCTCGCCGAATTTATTGGTTATATAGCGGAGGATACCTTTAAGGTCACGCACAGGCTTGCCGTGTTCATTGTGAACAGTTCTGCAAAAGCCGCAGTAATCCTGCTTTGTTTCATCAAATGTTCTTCCGCAGCGTCCGCAGACCATACAAGCACCCCCTGAATAGTAAATTTAAAAAATAACCTATTTTAATTTTACCACAATTCAGGACTTTTGTCAATGGAATATCGTGAAATCCGCCGACATAACAAGTGCGTCGTCGTCGCCGTAATATTTCTTTCTCAGACCAACCTGCTCAAAGCCGTGCTTTTCGTAGAGCGACACGGCAGGAGTGTTGCGACTTCGCACCTCAAGAAAGCATTTTTCCGCACTGCGCTCTCTCATAACGGAAAGGAAATCCGCCATAACCTTGTCGGCAAGTCCCATACGGCGGTATTCGGGCAGAGTGCCGAGCCGTGTAAGCTCGCCCTCGCCTGCAACCACGTGACCCACAGCATAGCAGACAATCCGCCCGTCACGCACCTCGTAAGTCAGCACACCGAGGGGATTGTTTATCTCAAAGCTGAGCATCTCAAAGGTCCAGGGGTTGTCAAAGCAAGCCTTTTCTATTTCAAGAATGTTGTTTATAGTATCCATAATATTTTTGCTGTCCATAACTCCATAGTGCAGGACAGCCCCCTTTATTTAATTCACAAAAGCATTGACTTTAAATCAAAAGCCCTACCGTCTGGCAGGGCTTGACTTATTTTCACTATGTACAATCACACAGCAACGCTGTATCAGAACTCGATATCGTTGACCGCAGACTTCGCCAGGGACATTTCCTTCTTGGGAATACGCTTCAACGGATTATACACAAACTTCTTGCAAGCGTCGTAAGCCTTTACTTCTCCGAACTTACTGCACATTATCTTATCTCCGCCTGCTGCTGTGCCCAGCTCGCAGTACTTGCACGATGGCTTGATGTTGTTGCCAAAAAGCTTCTTCTTAGCCATAATATTCCCCTCCAGTTCTGAGTAACCTCCACAACTGCTTGTGTTGTTACGCCTTTTGAATAAAAAGTTTATAATCTTTCTGAATATCATTATATCACATTGACAAAAAAATGTCTACTACCCTTCTGCAAAATTTCTTTGGAATTATTTGTGCAAATTCCACAAACCAACCTGTTACCAATACCGCATTTACTGCATTCCGCCGTTTACTGCTTTGTGTAAATCGGGGTAATGCCCTCTACTACCTTGCCGCCGAAGCCGTCGTCACGCTGAACAATGTGCAAGGGCTTGCTTCCGATAAACTTCTTTGCCGCCTCTCCGAGGGGTGCAAACGCCGCCTGACGGTCGCCTGTGAAATCCACAACCAGCAGATAGCTGTGCTCGTCGTTGAACTTAATTCCACGCAGCCACAGCGCATTGATTGAAGGAACGCCCTTTGCCGCCTCGCACACAACATTTGAAAGCTGGAACGGATACGGATTAAGCGCATAAGCACTGTCAGCCATCTCAACAGGGATAGCGTGGTTTGCGTGGCCGTTCTTGGAAATCTGGAAGGTTTCATACCACTTCAGCACCATTGCACGCTTCATCATAAGGTTGTCGGTGTAGGGGTTGAGCACCATTCCCACATCTTCGTCCATCTGCTGAAGAATATTCGCAATATGCTCGAAATCCATTGTGAACATACGCACGTTGTCAGCCTTACCGTCCCACTTTTCAACCTGCTCCATATCGGAGAAAACAGGAAGATACTTCTTTCCTGTGTCAAGCGAGAAGATTACGAAGGTGATATTCACACTTGCAGGAACGCTGAGGGAGCCGTCCTTTTCCTTAACAGGCTCGCCTGCGATTTCAGCAGGCACGAGGAAGGTCGATTTCTCGACAATTTCCCTTGCTATGTTTTCAAGGTTTTCAGTAACGCTCTTCTGGTCTGAAACCTTGTTTTCCATCATTGTTTTACGCACCGCAAGATGCTCGGAAAGCGAGGGATTTTTAATTCTGCGGTCTACTATAATATTTTCAGCCATTTGTTTTCCCTTTCGTTTATCTTGTTTGATTATCGTATTGTAATTGCGGCAACGGAAATGTCATCACGGCTGCCCATCCGTGAACGGTTTCTGAGGTGTTCGCCCAGTCCCGAGGAAGTGCCGTCGTTTACGGAGTCAAGCACACGTCTGCCGAAACGGAGATAATCCTCCTCGTTGCGGAACGAGTTTATCAGTCCGTCGCTTGAAAGCATAATCCCCGAAAAACTGCCGCCGTGAATAAAGTGCCGGAAGTTGCCGATTGCATCGTTATCGCAAAGCGAGGTTGTGAGATTTCCCACGAGATTAGCGTCCTCAGGTATCGGAAAAATCATCTTGTCGTCAGCCGTGTGTGCACAGAAGCTGCCGTCGCCTATCTGAAGGCCAAAACAGGTGTTCTTCGTCACCACGCCGACAATAAGCGTTGCCCCGTACATAATCTCAGAGCCTAACCCGCCGAATTTTTCGGATATTGCCTGTTCTCTGCCGTCAAGCGGAAAAAGCCTTAAATGTGCGGCAATTTCGCTGTTCCAGCCGCAGATTATGTTTGCGGCAATACGCCGTGCGGATTTTTCGCAGTTGTTGGTGAAAATGCCATCCAGCCCGTTGTTCCGTTCGTGAAAATCGCAGATAGAACGGATGGCCACACGGGTTGCCATTTCACTGCCCGAAGCAGAGCGGAAATGCTTTTCACTGCCGTGTCCGTCAGACACCGCCGCCACTGCAAAATCCTCGCATACATAAAAACGTGCGCTGTCCTGACAGGGAGTGTTGTCGTCCTCGTGTGACGCGCCCCTCACGGACAAAGCATATCCCGTAAACATTGTTCTCCCCCTCAAAGTCAGATAGGTGCGGCGATACTGCGCACCTCACGGAGGACGGGCAGTTTACCAGCCCTCTTCGATATCTGCGGTTATCTCTGCGCTTTCCGCAAACTCACGGATCTGCTCTGCGGCAGACTCCTGCTTGGTGCGGAAGTCCTCTTCTGTTTCCGCAAGGCGAACACTGCGGCTGCCAATCTGCGAAGATGTAACGGCAACGAACTTTACAAGCTTAGCAAGCGCCTCGCCGTTGTGTGCGGTAACCACGCTGTCGGAGTTGCCTGTGAAACGTGCGAGAATGTCAAGGTCTGCGTCCTCGCCGATAGCCACAGCCGCCTTGATACCAGCCTGATACCAGCGGTTCTGGCGGAGCTCGTCAAGACCCTTTTCAAAGTTGTCAGTGGGATAGCCGTCAGACATAAGTATCATAACAGGCGCAAACGACAAGGACGGGCTGTTCATAAACGAATTGCGTGACAGCTTTGCAGACAGCTCGGTAAACGCACTGCCGAGGTCTGTTACGTTTTCAGCGTCTATGGGAAGCCACTCAAACTTGTCTACGCTTACAGGCTCGCTGTACATCCACTCACTGCCGCCTGAGAATTTCAGCACGGCGATTTTGATGTCAGCGTCTGCGCCGCCTATGCCCTGAATTTCAGGAATAAGCTCTTCCATAACGGAGTTTACTGTGCCGATTTTACTTCCTGCCATACTGCCCGAGCAGTCGATGAGGAAAAACAGCACCATTGATTTTTTGGCGATTTCTTCCGCATCGTCAAACGGGTTCAATACTTGTTCAGCCATTGTTAATCCCTCCAAAAGTAAGCGATGTAAGTCGCATTTAATCCTGTGTGCTGACCTGTGCCGTTATCCGCACAGGCGAATATACTACTTTAATTATACCACATAAAACCGTTATCGTCAAGGGGGAAATTCACCGTGCAAAAGTCTTATTTTCGCTCTCCCTTATTGACAACCCGCGCTAAAAGTTATATAATGGAATGTGGGCGGCTCTGAGGTATAACCGCCGATAATGCTGAATATTCTTAAAACAACGCAGCAAAACACGAAAGAGGAATTATTATGCCAAAGTATTTCGGAACAGACGGCTTCAGAGGTGAGGCCAATATCAACCTTACAGTAGAACACGCTTTTAAAATCGGCAGATTTATCGGCTGGTGGTACGGCAAGGAGCACCCTTGCAGAGTGGTTATCGGCAAGGACACCCGAAGAAGCTCGTATATGTATGAATACGCCCTCACGGCAGGACTTACTGCATCGGGTGCGGAGGTGTGCTTATTGCACGTCACTACTACCCCCTCGGTTTCGTATGTGGTAAAGACAGACGAATTCGACTGCGGAATTATGATTTCCGCATCGCACAACCCCTACTACGACAACGGAATTAAACTCTTCAACAGCAAGGGCGAAAAAATGGAGGACGATGTACTGGTAGAAATTGAAAAGTACATTGACGGCGAAATCCCCGAAGTTCCGCTTGCAAAGGGCGAGAAAATCGGCAGAGCAATGGACTACTCCTCGGGAAGAAACCGCTATATCGGATATCTCATCTCGCTTGCACTGCACAGCTTCAAGGGCAAGCGTATCGGTCTTGATTGCGCAAACGGCTCGGCATTCTCCATTGCGAAGTCGGTGTTTGACGCACTCGGGGCGAAAACTTATGTAGTCAGCAACAAGCCCGACGGCTTTAACATCAACACAAACTGCGGCAGTACGCATATAGAAAACCTTGTTGCCCTCGTTAAGGAAGAACAGCTTGACTGCGGCTTTGCCTTTGACGGCGACGCAGACCGCTGTCTTGCCGTTGACGAGCTGGGCAACGTTGTAGACGGCGACAAGATACTCTACATCTACGGCAGTTACCTCAAGGAATGCGGCACGCTTGAAAACAACACAGTAGTCACAACCGTTATGTCAAACCTCGGCCTGTACAAGGCATTCGACAAGCTTGGAATAAACTACGAGAAAACCGCAGTCGGCGACAAGTACGTCTACGAGTGTATGAACGAAAAAGGGTATATCCTCGGCGGCGAAAACAGCGGACATATCATTTTCAGCAAGTTTGCAAACACGGGCGACGGTATTATCACAGCGCTTAAAATTATGCAGGTGATTTGTGCGAAGAAGGCTACCCTCTCCGAGCTTTGCAGAGGAATGACAACCTATCCTCAGTTACTGCGAAATGTGCGTGTTACCGACAAGAACGCCGTGCTGAACGATGAGGACGTTAAGGCGGCGGTTGCGGCGGCTGAAACCGCACTCGGCACTGACGGACGTGTGCTTGTACGTCCCTCGGGCACCGAGCCGCTCCTGAGAATTATGACCGAAGCGGCAACAGAGGAACTCTGCGAAAAGCACGTTTCAGCTATCGAGGACGTGGTACGTCAAAAAGGATACATCATCACAAGAGAATAAACACAGGCTGATGAGAAAGCACCATCTGCGTTGTCAGGCGAGGTGCAACAGGCACAAAGCCTAGTTGCACCCCCGCCTTCCTAGCATCTGGCACTTTCTCACCAGCCTATCATCAGGTAAATAGTATATAGGGCAATCCGCTGTGGATTGCCCTTATTTTGTCGAAAACGTTTTTCGCCCCATCCCCCTACCCCCTCCCCGAGGGGGAAAGGGGAGAAGAGTTAGGGGGCTACGCCCCCTATAACCCCTGTCGGGGGAGCTTCGCTCCCCCGAACCCCCTGGTTGAAAAAAGTCGTCTTTATTCTATTGCTAATGCTCCGTCCTTGACTGTTACTGTAATTGTGTCGCCCTGCTTAACCTTATCGGCAAGGATTTCCTTTGCGATAAGCGTTTCAAGGTGACGCTGCATATATCTCTTGAGCGGACGTGCGCCGAATGCGGGGTCGTAGCTTTCGTCAACGATAAACTGCTTTGCCTCGTCGCTGATTTCAAGGCTGAGCTGTTTGTCCTTCAGACGCTTTGCAAGGTCGGCGGTCTGAATGTTGATGATACCGAAGATGTTCTCCTTTGTAAGCGGCTTGTAGAACACGATTTCGTCAAGTCGGTTGAGAAACTCAGGACGGAACGAACGCTTGAGCAGTGCGTCAACCTCGCCCCTTGCCCCCTCGGTAATCTCGCCGTCGTCGCCGATACCCTCAAGGATATACTGCGAACCGAGGTTAGAGGTGAGTATGATTATCGTGTTCTTGAAGTCGATAAGTCTGCCCTGACTGTCGGTTACTCTGCCGTCGTCAAGAATCTGCAGAAGCACGTTGAACACATCGGGGTGAGCCTTTTCAACCTCATCGAACAGCACCACTGAATACGGCTTGCGACGGACTGCGTCTGTAAGCTGACCGCCCTCCTCATAGCCCACATATCCTGGAGGCGCACCGATAAGACGTGACACCGTGTGCTTTTCCATATATTCGCTCATATCAAGGCGAATGATGTTATGCTCGTCGTCGAACAGTGCCTCTGCGAGAGCCTTTGCAAGCTCGGTTTTACCAACGCCTGTCGGACCTAAGAACATAAACGAGCCAAGCGGCTTTCTCGGGTCGTTGATGCCTGCACGTGAGCGCATAATGCTTTCCGTTACACGCTGTACAGCCTCGTCCTGACCCATAACACGCTTATGGAGAGTGTCGGCAAGGTGCAGAATTTTTTCACGCTCGCCCTCAACGAGTTTATCCACGGGGATACCCGTCCAGCGTTCCACGATTTTTGCAATCTCGTCTTCAGTTATCTTGTCACGCAGCAGTGAGCTTGCCTTTGCCGCCTCGGCGAGTTCTTCCTCAGCCTTTAAATCAGCCTGAAGTTTCGGGAGCGTGCCGTACATCAGCTCTGCCGCCTTGTTCATATTGTATTCACGCTTTGCCTTTTCGATATCGGCGTTGGTCTGCTCGATTTCCTTGCGGAGTTCACGCACCTTGGAAATAGCGTTCTTCTCGTTATCCCACTTCGCCTTCATAGCGGAGAGCACCTCACGCTTTTCGGACAATTCACGGCGGATATCTTCAAGGTGTTCTGCGCTCAGCTTGTCAGTTTCCTTTTTGAGTGCCGCCTCTTCGATTTCAAGCTGCATAATGTTGCGTGAAATTTCGTCAAGCTCGGCTGGCATACTATCCATTTCGGTGCGTATCATAGCGCAAGCCTCGTCAACAAGGTCTATCGCCTTGTCGGGCAGAAAACGGTCGGTAATGTAACGGTTGGACAAGGTTGCCGCCGCAATAATTGCGTTATCCTGTATCTTAACGCCGTGGAAAATCTCATAACGCTCTTTAAGTCCACGGAGAATGGAGATAGTATCCTCAACGGTAGGCTCGTCTACAAGCACTGTCTGGAAACGTCTTTCAAGGGCGGGGTCTTTCTCGATATACTGCGAATACTCGTCAAGCGTGGTTGCGCCTATACAGTGGAGCTCGCCTCTTGCAAGCATAGGCTTAAGCAGATTGCCTGCGTCCATTGCGCCGCCGCTCTTGCCAGCGCCCACAATCAGATGGAGCTCGTCAATAAACAGGATAATCTGTCCGTCGCTCTTTTTCACTTCATTGAGCACCGCTTTCAGACGTTCCTCAAACTCACCCTGATACTTCGCACCCGCAATCAGCGAGCCCATATCCAGCGAGAACAGCTTTCTGTCCTTGAGGTTGCTTGGCACGTCGCCGCGGACTATACGCAGTGCAAGTCCCTCGGCGATAGCGGTCTTACCAACGCCAGGCTCACCGATAAGGCAAGGGTTGTTCTTCGATTTACGTGAGAGAATGCGGATAACGTTGCGGATTTCGCTGTCACGGCCGATAACGGGGTCAAGCTTGTTCTGACGTGCAAGTTCCACTAAGTCCTGACCGTACTTTTTCAGCACGTCGTAGGTTTCTTCGGGCGACTGCGAGGTCACACGCTGATTTCCACGTATCTCCTGAAGTGCTTTCAGCAGTTTGCCTTGCTCAACGCCAAAACTCTTGAACAGGCTTGCTGTGCCGCTGTCTGCCTTTTCCACAAGACCAAGCAAAAGGTGTTCAACGGAAACGTAGTCGTCCTTCATACGCTCTGCCTGCTGTTCAGCCTCGGAGAGCGCCTTGTCAAGGTCGGGGGAAATGAAGATTTTGCCAGCCTCACGTCCCGTTCCCGACACACGTGACATACCCTCGATAAATTTAAGCGAGGCAGTTTTCATACCGTCTGCGTCAACGCTCATTCTGGTCATTATCTGGGGGACAAGTCCGCCCTCGTCTGACAGCAGTGCGTAAAGCAGGTGCATCTGCTCAACGCAGTTGTTCTGATAGCTTACGGAAATGTCCTGTGCGGTCTGCACAGCCTCCATAGATTTTTTGGTAAGTTTGTTTGCGTTCATATTCAAGTTCCTTTCTGATTTGTTGTCAAATCGTTCAGATAACCATTGCCTGTTTTTTTATTGCTGAGTTGTAGTATTTCTCTGCGGCGGCACAAGCCGTGTTCCTGTCGGGAAGTGCGGAGAAATACGCCTTCATTGTATTGTCGAACATTTCCACATACTGCGCAATCAGCGTGCCGAGCTTCTCATCAGAAATATCCTGTTGTGGAAGATTAAGCGTTCTCGTAAATTTGCCGTCAGTAATACGGCAGATAATATCCTCGCTGATTACACTGGAAATGTAGTGCCGTTCAAGGGCAATCCACATATCGAAAAATCCGTTGAGGTCGGCTGAAAAACCAGCGTTCTGCGTTCGGTAAAACACCTTCAGTTCTCCTGTGCGTCTGCCGTTCGTCATACCGAAATCAACGCAGTAGCGTATGGTTGGCTTGTACGGGTATTTCAGAGTCATTCTCGCCACAATCGAGCCGCTTGTGGGCTGCTCGAACATAAAGCCGCCTGTCATTGCGTTTATCACGCTGTCAAGCACCGACTGCTGGCGCATTTCGGGAGTGACATACGCCACACGCTGAGCAAGGATAAGGTTCACCATTGCCGACCGTGACAAACCCTGTTCCAGTGCAAGGCGGTCTACCGCCGCAACCACATCATCAGACAGCACAAAGCTGTAAATGCTTTTATTCATACTGTCGGTTGTTCACTCCTTTCCGCAGAAATTTCTCTCTGCAAGAATAATTGTATCACGTTTTTAATAATTTGTCAAGATGTTTTATTAAATTTTCTTGCAAGTTTTGATAACGATTATCCGACGCCCCACCCCCAACCCCCTCCCCGAAGGGGAGGGGGAGAAAAGAGGAGCGGGGGCTTCGCCCCCCTGCACCCTTTCTGGGGGCAAGCCCCCAGACCCCCATTTTATTACGGTAGCCTTGTTCTTAAACCATAGGGGTATCTCTGCAATCACATTATGCCTACAGCGAAACCCTAATGTCGCAATAGTTGCCCCAAAAATCGGAGCAGCGCTCCGCAACACCCATCCCCCATTTTCCGCTTGACAAAATGAGGGCTTTTGGGTTATAATATATTGAGTAGTTAAAACTAACTGATATAAAATGCGGAAGTCACCGCTTAAAATCAAAGGTGAAAGAATGACCCAATACAATGTAACAGGAATGAGCTGTGCGGCTTGCTCGGCTCGTGTGGAAAAGGCGGTGTCTGCCGTGGAGGGGGTTTCCTCCTGCTCGGTAAGCCTGCTGACAAACTCAATGGGCGTGGAGGGCACAGCACCGCCCTCTGCGATTATCGCCGCCGTGGAAAAGGCTGGCTACGGGGCTATGTTGAAGGGTGCGGAAAAATCCGCTCCGTCAGAAAACGCGTCCGAGGACAAGGAAACCCCGAAGATGAAACTGCGGCTGTTTGTAAGCCTTGGTTTTCTTGCGGCGCTGATGTACATTTCAATGGGTGCGATGATGTGGAATTTTCCTCTGCCGCCGTTTCTCGCAGATGACTGCGTAGCAACAGGTATCGCACAGATGCTGCTTGCGGCAATTATAATGGTAATCAATCAGAAGTTTTTCATCAGCGGCTTTAAGGGTATTATTCACCGTGCGCCGAATATGGATACACTGGTTGCCCTCGGCTCGGCGGCGGCATTCGTATACAGTGTGTATGTGCTGTTTCTTATGAGCAACGCACAGAGTTCAGGAAACCACACTGCCGCAATGGAACTTATGCACGAGCTATGGTTTGAAAGCGCAGGCACTATTCTCACGCTTATCACGCTCGGCAAGTTACTGGAGGCTCGCTCAAAGGGCAAGACTACCGACGCACTGAAAAGCCTTGTAAAGCTTGCTCCGCAGACCGCTGTGCTTGTGAGAAACGACGAAGAAATCACCGTGCCGATTGACGAAGTGAAAATCGGGGATATATTCGCTGTGCGTTCGGGCGAGAGTATCCCGACGGACGGAGTTGTCATAGACGGCGAGGCGGCAATCAACGAAGCCGCTTTAACAGGCGAGAGCATTCCCGCTGACAAAATTGCAGGCGACGAAGTGTTCGCCGCAACCATCAGCCAGTCGGGATATATCCGCTGTCGTGCAACACGTGTCGGCGAGGACACCTCGCTTTCGCAGATAATCAAGGCGGTGTCAGACGCCGCCGCTACCAAAGCCCCCATTGCAAAAATCGCCGACAAGGTTTCGGGAATATTCGTGCCAGCCGTTATCGGCATAGCGCTTGTGACGTTCATAGTCTGGCTGATTATCGGAAACGGCGTGGGCTTTGCGCTTGAACGTGGAATTACCGTGCTTGTGATATCCTGTCCGTGTGCGCTTGGACTTGCAACTCCTGTTGCCATTATGGTAGGCAGTGGAATGGGTGCAAAGAACGGCATTCTGTTCAAAACCTCCGTAACGCTTGAAAACACGGGCAAGGCTGACGTGGTGCTTCTCGACAAAACGGGAACAATCACCGAGGGCGAGCCAGCCGTAACGGACGTTATTCCGTGCGGAATTTCCGAAGATGAACTGCTGAAAACCGCCCTTTCCATAGAAACCCGAAGCGAGCACCCCCTCGCAAAATCGGTCGTAAAATTCGCTAAAGAAAAGGGCCACACCGCAGACGAGCCAGACAGCTTTGAGGTACTGCGAGGGGCTGGAATAGCCGCAACTCTTAACGGAAAGCGGTGCATTGCGGGAAATCTCCGCCTTTGCGAAACCTACTGCGATATTCCCGAGGCTATGCGGCAGACCGCCGACCGCCTTGCAGACGAGGGTAAAACTCCGCTGTTCTTCTGCCGTGAACAAGCGCTTATCGGCATAATTGCCGCCGCTGACAAAATCAAGGACGACAGTGCGGCGGCTGTAACACGCCTGAAGAATATGGGACTTCGTACCGTAATGCTGACAGGCGACAATCAGCGCACCGCCTCTGCCGTGGGAAAACAGGTTGGCGTTGACGAGGTAATAGCTGGCGTACTACCTGGCGGCAAGGAGGACGTTGTAAAACAGCTTAAAGCAGACGGCTCTTGTGTGGTTATGGTCGGCGACGGCGTGAACGACGCACCTGCGCTTACCCGTGCGGATATCGGCATAGCAATCGGCGCCGGCTCAGATATTGCACTTGACGCCGCCGATATTGTGCTGATGAAAAGCCGTCTGTCCGATGTGGCTGGTGCTATCACGCTTTCACGGAAAACGCTTACCAACATCAAGCAGAATTTGTTCTGGGCGTTCATCTACAACACAATAGGCATTCCGCTTGCGGCTGGCGTATGGATAGGGCTGTTCGGCTGGGAGCTTAACCCGATGTTTGGTGCGGCGGCAATGAGCCTGTCAAGCTTCTGCGTTGTAACAAACGCACTGCGGCTGAACTTCCTCAATATCTACAACCCCAGGCACGACAAGCCAAAGCGGAAAAGAAAAACCAATTCAACAAAACAAAATAAACAGGAGGAAAAATCAATGGAACTTACAATTAAAATCGAGGGTATGATGTGCGGACACTGCGAGGCTACCGTAAAGAAAGCCCTGGAGAAAATTCCGCAGGTTGCTGAGGCGGTAGTATCCCACACAGCAGGCACAGCGATAGTAAAGCTTGCCGAGCCGTGCGACTTTGCAGTACTCAAAGCCGCAATCGAGGACAGGGATTTCACAGTTATTGAATAAACAAATCTACGCCCGAAGGGCGCACCTCAACTATTCACTATTCATTATTCGTTATTCACTAAAAATGGCTGTTCTTGCGAACAGCCATTTTTTATTACTTCTGATTTGCCTTTACAATCCTGGAGAACTCCAGTGCCTTTTCAACACTGCCGTCTATCTTCAGCTTGCCTGTGGTGAATGCAAGAACAGCGTCAAGCTTGTCGTCCATAAGCTTGAGGAAGTTCTCGGGGCTGATGGTAATTCCGCAGGAGCGGTCGTTATACTCATAAGGAGCAACGTCGATACCGCCGTTTCTCAGTGCGATATAGAATGTGCCGCCCTTTTCGCCTGTAAGGTTTACCTGTACAGCAAGGAAGTAGCCGGGCTCAGGCTTGGAGTAGGTCTTTGCGATATCCGCAACCATCTGCCAGATTGCCTCAAACTCTGCGGGACAGGTAGCAGGCGTTACCGCCGCCTTAGCC
>JAZQBH010000301.1:0-7652 GCA_045545655.1 Oscillospiraceae bacterium | reverse complement strand
TCGGGCGTTGTAACCATCAGAATGAGGTCGGCAGCCTTGATAACGCTGAACACAGAGCTTCCGACACCTGCGGTGTCAATGATTATGTAATCAAAGAATTCACGCATTTCCTCGCAAACCGCCATAATCTTTTCAGGATTGATGTCGATAAAAGGATTTCGTGTTGCACACACCAGTGAAAGGTTGGGAATTCCCTCAACCTTGGTTGTTGCTGTAAGGATATCTATTTCTCCTTCAAGGTATTCACCGATATCGTGCTTTACCTTATCTTTAATTCCAAGCATTATATCAAGACAGCGCAGACCGAAGTCCAGCTCCACAAGCAGAGTCTTATGACCGAGCTCCGCAAGACCTCTTGCAACATTTGCCGAGGTGGTAGACTTACCAGTTCCGCCCTTACCTGCCGTTACAGCAATTATCTGTGACATACTTGTTCCCCTCTCCACAGGTCTGGTCGATGTATCCCCTGAACCCAACGCAGACCTATCGCATAATAATAATTATCTGAGTATATTTTAACACAAAATTGCAAATAAGAAAAGGGTTTTTTTCTCGTTTTCACAATTTTCGTTAATTTTCTTTAAATTTCACTCTTGTCATTTGTACAATTTTACCAGTACAAATTACAACCAACCGCAAGGATTGCCGTTTTCGTCGTAGTGAGTTGAAATTCTTCTGTTTGCGTAAGCGTTTACAATGTTCGCACCAAGCACCCACGCACGGTCGCCGTCCTCAAGGATAACGCCGAATGCTATTTCGGGCTCATCAGCGGGATAGAATCCCACAAGCGCTGAATTGTAGGTTGTTTCTGACGTCTGCGGTGTACCTGTCTTTGTGGCAACATTGTCGTTTCCAACACCCACGTAATCGTACAGATTGAAGTAACCCTCGTCTGCCACAACTGACCACAGCGTGTCGGTAACCATCAGCATACCCTCTTTAACGGTATCCATAGTAGCGCTCATACCAGGGTAATCCGAAAAATCCTCTGCCACAACAACCTGTGTGTCGTAAAGCTTTTCGGAGAAATCGTAATTGTAAACCGATTTAACGATATGCGGCTGATAACGCACGCCCTTGTTCGCAAGAGTCATCGCCTGAACCGCCATGTGCATCGGGGTAAGCCCCGTTTCACTCTGACCGATACCTGCCTGAACAATATCACCCTGATTCCACGTAAGACCCAGCTTTTCGTAGGTTTCAAGCGACGTCATCTGACCTGTTTTCATTGTAAGGTCGAAATTCAGATCCTTGCCTACGCCGAATCTGCCTGCCCACTCTGCAAGCTTTGTAATTCCCATTCTGCGTGAGGTTTCATAGAAGAAGATGTTGCAGGAATATTTAAGTCCCACGGTAACATCTATCGCTCCGTGATAACCCACACAGGTAGGCGTAAAGCCTGGTGCATAGTAGGTGTAAACGTGTCCGCAGCTGATATTGGACGAGGGTGAGATAACTCCCTCCGCAAGTCCTGCTGTGGCGGTGATGGTCTTGAAGGTAGAGCCTGGTCTGAACACACCGTCAAGCGCACGGTTGAACACAGGCGAATGCTCCGCCGAGATTACATCGCTGTAATTGGCAACATAGTCGTTGAGGTCATAGTTCGGATAGCTTGCGCTTGCAAGAACACCGCCCGTTCTGACATCAAGCACCACAACCGCACCCGAATGGCAGGCGTCCTCAACAAGCGAGGGATCCTCCTTGAATTCGGGATAGGCATACTCCGATTGAAGCACCTTTATCTGATATTCCAGTGCGTCCTGGATAAGGCTTTGCAATTCAGCGTCAAGCGTCAGCATAACCGACTTGCCCGCAATAGGTTCGGTTGTCACCTCGTCGGCAAGCTCCTTGCCGTCGTGACTGCGTGTGATACTGCGCACACCCCTCACGCCACGGAGCTGACTTTCAAACGACTTTTCAACACCGCTGAGTCCAAGACTGTCGTTGAAGGTATAGCCCGAATCCTTCAGCCTGTTGTAATCATCAGGGGAAATTGCGCCAACTGTTCCACGAAGGTGAGGCGCAACATCTGCGTCAACATACAGTCGCTCCCACGCTTCGGTGATATCAACGCCGTCGAGGTGCTCGGACAGTTCCTTCAGCTCCATAACGGTATCTGCGCTGATATCAGACGCAAGCACGAATTTGTTCTTATACGAAAAATCCTTGAGCGTCATTTCATAGCGCACACCTGCAATTGCACGGCGCATACGCTCGTCGTATTTATCGCTTATATCGTAAAATTTATACAGCTGATACATACAGTCGTCAACTGTTGAGTAGTTGGCTATGTTCAGCTTTTTTTTCAGAGTTTCAATCGCCTTGTCCTTGCCTGCAATGAACGCATAGGGAGCGTACTTACCAATCGGGAGGGAGTCGTTCCACTCCTCGCCGTTTTTTTGCAGCACAGTAAGCACACGGTAAATTATCTCGTTGCGCTCCTCGTCCTTATCGGAAAGCGTGGTGTACTGCAGGTTTATATTATATATGATTCTGTTGGAATTAAGAACCTTGCCGTTTGTATCAACTATCTGACCTCTTGCGGCGTCAATGTCCTGTGTTGCAACATAGGTGCGCTTTGTCATACTGAGGTACTCTGCGCCGTCAACAAGCTGCATATCAATCAGCTTTAGTCCGCACAGAAACGCACACACCACTACAAGCAGAACCAACACTATAGAGCGGATAAGCCCTGAGATTTTTTCCATAACTAATCTTTTTCCTTTGACACCGACTCTTCCGCATTGCTTGCAGAGCTTTCCAGTTTCTGCCGCTCAGCCGGACGAATCTTAACGCTGATAAGACGAACCAGCAGAAAAATGGGAACTGAAAAAAGTATCGCACCGCCATAGCCAGGCAGAATAACGTTTGTAAGCGAAATCACACTTTCAGAACGCTCCCACACCCAATGCACAAAAATCATATCCATAAACGCCATCAGCACGGTCGCTATCGAGTTCATAATAAGATGGGAAAGGGGACTTACCCTCACCCAGAACTTCGACAACAACGAAATAGCCGGACACAAGCACAGCAGCCACAGCGCAGAAAAACCGATAATCGTAACGCCGTTTGCCATATCAAGCATAAGTCCGCAGACTGTACCGAAAATGCCTGCCGCCAGGTCGCCCTCAAGCATTGCAACCGAGGTCGCAAGGGGGATAATCAACAACGGACAAAAGCCGTGGATAAGCGGATTTGTTTCAAACAGGTAAAACAGCAGCAGAACCGCAGAATAAAGCGCCCATCTTGCAAACGAACGCAGTTTTTCCCTACGTGAACGTGCGGCTATTCCCGATTTTCTTCTCATCATCTTCATAGACTTCACGCTTACTCGTTCACCTCAAATGGCATTCCCTTGCCCTCGAACTCTGTGATAACAAACACCGAGGTTACACTGCGAACGTCCTGTGCAAGCTCTATTACAGCGTGCTTTGAAAAGCCGTTGGGGTCGTCGAACACGGATACTACCTTTCCCACATACAGGTCGTCGGGGAACAGGCCGCTCTTACCCGAAGTGAAGATGATGTCGCCCTCACGGATATCGGCGTCCTTGAGTATATCGCTCATAAGGCACTGACCCTTTTCAGCGTATTCAAGCTTGTTTTCGAGTACGCCCGTTGTTCTCGCACGGGTAGTATACACACCCACGTTCACCTGCGGACTAAGTATAGTTGACGCTCTCGCATAATTATCAGCGATTGACGTAACACGTCCCACAAGACCTGCACTGGTTATGATGGGGTCGTTGAGGGAAATTCCGCTGTTGCTGCCCTTGCTGATAGTAAAGCCGCCGAAGGTGTCGTTCGCATTACGTGCTATAACGTCGCACGGCTCAGAGAAACGGAAATCCTCATTCTTTGCACGCAGTTCAAGCATTTCACGCAGACGCTCGTTCTCCTGAAGAAGATTTTCGTAGTCCATTGTGCTTTTGTACATCTCAGCAAGCTGAGCGTTCAACTGTTCGTTTTCTGTTTTGTACTTATCGGAATTTACCAGCTTGTCAATTACACCGGTTACTCCGTCTGAAATCGCATTGGCGGCACTTACAAACGGATAGGTAATTGTGCCGATAACCTGCTCAACTACAGTCTGCGTGCCTGCCGTAACAGCGGCGCAGACCATAATTCCAAGCAGCAATGCCGCAATGCAAATCAATATTCTGAACTTTATACTGTGAAAAAAATCCTTCATAAATCAGAAATCAATAAATTGTTTCGTCCTCGGAGAGCACATCCTCAAGCTTGTCGATGTTCTCAAGAACCTTACCTGTTCCGTCTGCAACGCAGTCAAGCGGACGCTCTGCAATCTTTACAGGCATACCTGTTTCCTCGTGGATAAGTCTGTCAAGTCCACGGAGATTTGCACCGCCGCCTGCAAGCATAATACCGCTTTCGATAATATCTGCGGCAAGCTCTGGCGGAGCTTTTTCAAGAGTAGTCTTGATTGCGTCGATAACGTGAGAAAGCGGCTCGGAAAGCGCCTCACGGATTTCAGCAGATGTGATTGTGATGTTCTCAGGCAGACCGTTAAGCAGGTTTCTGCCCTTGATATCCATAACAGGCTCGTTTTCGTCAATCTGGAAAGCAGAGCCAATGCCTGTTTTGATGTTTTCAGCTGTTCTTTCACCGATAAGAAGATTATACTTCTTCTTGATGTAGTTTATGATAGCAGAATCGAACTCGTCACCAGCCACACGCACTGAACGCGCTGTAACGATACCGCCGAGCGAAATGATAGCAACCTCGCTTGTGCCGCCGCCGATATCAACAATCATACTGCCCACAGGCTCTGCAACAGGCAGACCTGCACCGATTGCCGCAGCCATAGGCTCTTTGATGATGGAGCATCTCTTTGCACCAGCCTGCTGAGCAGCTTCCTTAACGGCTCTGCGCTCAACCTCTGTAACTCCCGAGGGAATGCAGATGATAACTCTTGCCTTGCCTCTGCCCTTCAGCGCCTTCTTGATGAACTCGCCGATCATAATGGAGGTCATATCGAAATCTGCGATAACGCCGTCCTTAAGCGGTCTGATAGCCACGATAGAGCCAGGGGTACGGCCGATTACCTCTTTCGCCTCCTGACCAACGTAACGAACCTTCTGTGCCTTCTTGTCAACTGCGACAACACTGGGCTCACGGATAATGATGCCCTTTCCTCTCATATAAACAAGCGTATTCGCTGTTCCAAGGTCAATACCAATATCTTTGCTTACACCAAACATCTTCAATGTGTCCTTCCTTTTTGTTAGAATATTTTTTGGAAATCCTGCGAAAATTCATACAGCAATTAAAACAACGCCTTAACTTTTACCCAAAGACCTCCGCAATGTGCATATAATATGCCAATTATGATTATAACACTATTTTTGTCGTTTTGCAATATATTATTTACCTTAATTTTAACAAATTTTTCGTTATTTTTTTGTCATTTTAACGGACTGCACTGTTACAGTGGATTTTATGCCATTTTTTCACACTGAGTTAACAAAAAAATCTGGCCGAACGCTACAGCCCGACCACGAAACGATTATACAGATTGTATATTTCTCCTTATATATTACAGAACAAAAAGGTGCGGATTTCTCCGCACCTCATTTTATAATCATTGATTTCAGATTACTTCTTCATAGACTCAACAAGCTCGAGTGTATCACGAGCGATGAGGAGTTCCTCGTTGGTAGGAACAACCCAAACCTCTACCTTGCTGTCAGGAGCGGAAATCTTTGCAAGCTTTCCACGCATACCCTTATTAGCGTCCTTGTCAAGCTTGATGCCGAGGTATTCCATATTGGAGCACACGTCCTCACGCAGGTCGTCGGAGTTCTCGCCGATACCGCCTGTGAACAGAACAGCGTCAAGACCATTCATTACAGCAGCGAAAGAGCCGATGTACTTCTTGATTTCGTAGCGGAGCATCTCAAGTGCAAGCTTTGCTCTCTTGTTGCCTTCGCCGGCAGCAGTGCCGAGGTCACGGGCGTCGCTGGATACGCCGGAAATTCCGAGGAAGCCGGACTTCTTGTTGAGGTAGTCGCTCATCTCGCTTGCGCTCATACCAAGCTTGTTCTGAATGTATGTAACAGCGGAAGCGTCAACGCAACCGGAACGTGTACCCATAATAACACCGTCAAGAGGAGTAAAGCCCATTGTAGTGTCGATGGACTTGCCGCCCTCTACAGCAGTGATGGAAGAACCGTTACCGAGGTGGCAGGAAACAATCTTGAGATCCTTGATATCCTTGCCCATAGCGTCTGCAAGAGCCTGGGAAACAAAACGGTGAGATGTGCCGTGGAAGCCGTACTTTCTTACGTGGTACTTTTCGTAGCACTCGTAAGGCATACCGAACATATATGCCTTTTCGGGCATTGTCTGGTGGAATGCAGTGTCAAATACTACTGCCTGAGGAGTAGTTGTGGGAAGAACCTTCTTACAAGCCCACAGAGCAAGTGCGTGGGGGTGGTTATGTACGGGTGCAAGCTCCTGAAGGTCGTCAATCTTCTGAATTACTTCGTCAGTTGCGAGAGTTGTCTTGCTGAATACCTCAGCACCCTGCACAACTCTGTGACCTACTGCGTAAATCTCGTCCATAGACTTGATAACGGAAGCCTCGCCTGTTGTAAGAACCTCAACCAGCTTTTCAAAAGCCTCTGTATGTGTGGGGAAATCGCAGTCTACATCAATAACACGGCCATCGAATGTGGTGTGCTTGATGTGTCCGCCGATACCGATACGCTCGCAAAGTCCCTTTGCGATTACGCTCTCATCATCCATCTCAAGAAGCTGATACTTCAGAGAGGAACTACCTGCATTAACAACCAAAATCTTCATATTTTCAAATTCCTTTCATAGAATTAAAGGCTACACCGCAAAACTTACGGCTGTCGCCTTTGCCGCACGCTTGCTTGTGCTTTTTCCGTCATACTTCACAAAAATGCTCGTTAATACATCAAGTATTAACTGTGCTTTTTGTATCGTCTGACAAAAAAATCAACTACGCAATCGTACGACAAAAATTTTGCGGTGTAGCCTAAAAATGACATCATTTACATTTTAACTCAAATTGCGAAAAAAATCAAGTGTTTTTTCAAATATTTATTGATTTTCCCATAAAAGTGTAGTAAAATAATAAGTATACTGATAAAGTCTACAAACAAGGTGAAATGTTGCGGTACAACGTACCTTCTGCGGACAGGTTGAGCACAGCAGGATACATAACAAAGTAATGTACTGCTCTTTCTGTGCGTAAGTCTATGTTAAAATTAGTGATGGAGGAAGATAATAATGGAATTGACCAGGGACGGCGTGCTGACTGGGAAAGAAGTGTTCACGGTTTTGTGTATAGGCGGTTTAATATTTGCTTTGATGGCGGCTGTTGCAGCAATAGCAGCATTGTGTGCATCTATTGTTTTATTTCACAAGATGATTATATCTACTATACGCTCTGCCAAAAAGGATAAAAGCAAACCTTTCCCGATAGTAACGGTTATTTTATTCATAATTTGTGAGATTTTGCTTGTGATTGTTACAGTTATCGTTATACTTTTCACTATATTTCTTATTACAGGTCTGATTGATATTTTAGAATGTGTGTCTTAATCAATTTGTTATAAATACATATCAGGAGGTTATTATGAAAACAGCGGCTATTATAAG
>JAZQBH010000300.1:0-3590 GCA_045545655.1 Oscillospiraceae bacterium | reverse complement strand
CTACGTTACCGAGGAATTCTTCGAGTATGCAAGACCGCTCATCATCGGCGAGCTTTCACCGTTTATGGTTGACGGTCTGCCCAGACACCTTTTCATCGACTGATCTCAATACTGATTATACTAGTCACCCTCACCCCCTGCGGATATCCGCAGGGGGATTGTGCAACCGCACTATATCGCCCTTGAAAAAGGAGAACTAATATGGCTAACTCATTTTATGACAACCGTGAGCTTTCATGGCTGAAATTCAATCAGCGAGTTCTTGAAGAGGCTCAGGACGAAAGCACGCCGCTTTTTGAACGGCTGCGTTTCGTTCAGATTTTCTGCTCAAACCTCGACGAATTCTTTATGATAAGAGTAGGCAGCCTGCACGACAAACTGCTGTATAATCCCAAAGACCGTGAAAACAAAACAAATATGAACGCCAAAGAGCAGCTTGCCGCTATTTCGGCAAAGGTTTCCGAGCTGCTGCCGCTAAAGGATAAAATCTATTCCGATATTATGTCGGGGCTTGCGGAGTTTGGCATCGAGTATGTAAACGGCAATTCCCTCACCGCTGAGGAGGACGCTTTCCTGAAGGCATACTTCAACCGTGAGGTACGCCCTCTGCTCTTTACAGGCATTGTGGACAAGAAACACCCTGTCCCCTTCCTCAAAAGCGGGGCTATCTATATCGGCTGTAAAATCCGCCGCAAGAACGAGGGCAAGTCCACGCTTGCCATTCTTCCTGCGTCTGAAAATCTGCCGCATATCGTGTTTCTTCCCGATTTCAGCGGCACAGGCAAAACCTCACGCTTTGTACTGATGGAGGAGATAATCTGCCGCTATGCCAAGCACGTGTGGGATAACTATGAGATAATCTCAAAATGTATCTTCCGTGTAACCCGAAACGCAGATATCCCCATAGACGAGGGCTTGTATGACCACGACGTTGACTTCCGTGATATTATGACGAAAATGGTCAAGAAACGCAAAAAGCTCAGTCCTGTCCGTCTGGAGATACAGGCAAACGGCTCTGACGTCAACTCAACAGGACTTGCAATGTCGCTTGCCTCAATACTGGATATTCATGAGGACTACGTTTTCAGCCAGACCTCTCCCCTTGCAATCAGCTTTGTAAACGACATTGAAGTTAAGCTGAAGGATTTCAGCGAGCTGTTCTTTCAGCCGCTTGCACCACGCAATTCGCCCAGCATTATCAGAAATCAGCCGCTTATCCCGCAAATCAGAAAGCACGATATAATGCTGAATTACCCCTACGAAAATATCAATCAGTTTATCCGCTTGCTTGACGAGGCGGCTGAAAACCCTGATGTCCGTTCTATCAAGATTACGCTTTACCGTGTCGCCCGTGACAGTAAGATTATCAATTCGCTTATCCGTGCGGCTGAAAACGGCAAGGACGTGCTGTGCCTTGTGGAACTCCGTGCAAGGTTTGACGAAGAAAACAACATCGGCTGGTCAAAACAGCTTGAAGACGCAGGCGTTACCGTAATCTACGGACTTGAGGAACTGAAAGTCCACTCGAAACTACTCCTGATAACCCTCCGTGAAGGCAACGACATCTCGTATATTACCCAAGTCGGCACAGGCAACTACAACGAACGCACCTCAAAGCTGTATACCGATTTTTCGCTGATGACCGCTGATAAGAGCATCGGCTCAGACGCCTCAGTGGTGTTCAACGCACTGATGATTTCAAGCGCAGTGGAGTCCACAAACCGCTTGCTTGTCGCACCCAAGGGACTGAAAAGCAGAATAGTCGAGCTTATCGACAAGGAGATAACCTACGGAACAAGCGGCTATATCGGCATTAAAATAAACTCCCTTACCGATAAGGACTTGATTGAAAAGCTTGCCGAGGCGTCACGTGCGGGCGTTACAGTTGAACTAATCGTGCGTGGAATCTGCTGTCTTATCCCACAGGTAAAGGGTGAAACGGAGAATATCCGTGTTATTTCGATAGTGGGAAGATTTCTTGAGCATTCGAGAATTTATATTTTCGGCAAGGACGAGCGCCGTCAGGTGTTTATTTCCAGTGCTGACTTTATGACCCGAAACACCGAGCGCCGCATTGAAGTAGCCGCACCCGTTCTCGACAGAGCGCTTGCTGACGAAGTTTGCCGCAAGTTTTCGGTGATGATGAACGACAATGTGAAAGCCCGTGAGCTTTCAGCTGACGGCGTCTACCGCCACGTTTCCCCGAAAGACGGCGAACAGCGGCTTAACTCACAGGAGTTCTTCTACGAAGAGGTATACAAGGCCGAAGAACAAACCGGACAAGCTGACAGCGGTTATCTTAAAGTAAAAATCCGCAAAATCAAGCGATGATATGACAAAATACCAGTGAAAACGCAATGAAAAACCATTCGCACCTCTTGACAAAGGGGTGCGAAAGTGTTATAATCTAGGTTGGTGAGGAATATTTCTGTAATGGGGTCGTAAAGGCTTCGACGGGGATTCTGATACACAATAAGCGAGTAGTGCGGGCGAAAGCACTTTAATAGTCGCAAACTAAATTTAAACGCAGACGAAGATCTCGTTTTAGCAGCTGCCTAAGGCGCTGCCGTCGAACCCAGCAGGACCACGGGCTGGGAGTCGGCGTCGGTTAGTGGTGAACGTCATCAGCAAGTAGCCTTGTAGTTGGTGATGTACTAAAGGCTGCCAAACGCACAAGCCTGTTTGTCGGCGTGTGTGCGCGGGAGATTTAAAAGACAAACTGCACTCGGAGAAGGTTGTGGGGACGGGTTTTCGGACGCGGGTTCAATTCCCGCCGACTCCACCAAAACACCAACAGACCACATTGTAATGCGGTCTGTTCTTTTTTATCCCTGAAAAATCCCCGAATCATTACAAATTTCTCTTATTCAACATACCCAAAATAAAAAGCCACCCCCGAAAATCGAGAGTGACTGTCATTTTGATTATAACATTGATGCTAAAATCTTAAAAGATAGAAATTCCTCCGTTGCTCATATCAAGTTCCCCCTTCCCTTCCTCAAATATATTATATTACATTCTGTTAAATTTGTCAATACCTTTTTAGGAAAAATTTTGTGGAATGGTTCCTATACTTGGTTGTTGTACGCTATTATGATATTGTCGTGTAAACAATTCAATATTCTGTTGGTTTTCTTTATCTTTATCTATCCAGCATCTATATAGTTTTATGACATTAACATAATATTTATGATTAGGAATAGTATTGTGAGATGAAATATAATGGTACATTGTTTCGACAATTTCAAAATACGACTGATGTAAAGATTGAAACACAACAGATTCATCCGCAATGTTATGTGTGAAATACATAGCAAAATATTCCAAACTATTTAACAAATCACGCATTTGCCCTTGCATATAGGAATTCGCTATTTTAGTAGACAAACCTTCCGTGCTATCATCTAATGACATTCCGTTTGGTACGCAATTTAAATTATATATTAAATTTGCATCTTTAACCGCACTAACAAATTCGGGTGTTTCAAGTGATTTTTTTAGAACGCCAATATCAGATTCGGTTAAATTTTTTGATAATTCCTCAGAATTAAAATGTAACATCTTTTCCTTATCTATAGAGTTAATTATTT